>JAYSSW010000278.1:0-9425 GCA_043720335.1 Planctomycetia bacterium | reverse complement strand
TGCCCCCAGACGGAAACGCTGCGAGCTTCCGGGTCAACCAGCCAGACAACCTCGACGCCTTTGTCCAGGAACAGGTTCAGCCGCCGGATCATCGGGTTGACGCGGTTGTATGGCGACAACACCTCGACCACCAGCGTCGGAAGTTGGTCGGGATATTTCAGGTTCCAGTGCTCCGATTTCTTCGCGTCGGTGTAGAGGACGATGTCCGGCCCCTTCACCGTGTCGGGATCTTTCTCCAGCACCAGTCCCATGTCGTTCGAGCAAACATGTCCCATCTTGCGTTCCCGGCAGTACAGGAACAGCAAGCCGGTGACATTTGCGCAGACGCCACAGTGCATTTCCCCTGGCGGCGGCATCTCGACCAGTTCCCCTTCCTCCAGCTCGAAATGGCGGTCGCGGTTCTCGGGGCGGTGGACGAAGTCGTAGAACTCCTCCGCCGTCAGAATCGCCGTGGTTCCGCTGGCCATGACCGCCGCTCCGCTACGCCTTGGAAGGGGCCGCTTTTTCCTTGGTTTTCTTGGCCCAGGCCATCTGCTTCTCGATCGCCTTGGCCGGGTCGGCGTCGTCGAGTTCGGGCGGGAGCTGGATGTAGCCGGTGCGGGCCGGGATCGGGATCTCGACGGGCTGGTTCTTGGTCAGGTACTTCATGCCGCGCACCTTGTCCTGGATGCGCATGAGGCCTTCGAGCAGCGCTTCGGGGCGGGGCGGGCAGCCGGGGACGTAGACGTCGACCGGCACGCAGAGATCGACGCCTTTCACGACGTTGTAGCCGTACTTGTAGTACGGCCCGCCGCCGCAGGTGCAGGCGCCCATGGCGATGACGAACTTCGGGTCGGGCATCTGGTTGTAGAGCCGGCGGACGCGGCTCGCCATCTTGTAGTTGACCGTGCCGGCCACGATCATCAGGTCGGCCTGCCTCGGCGAGGCGCGGAAGGCGCCGGCCCCGAAGCGGTCGAGGTCGTAGCGCGACGCGCCGCTGGCCATCATCTCGATCGCGCAGCACGCCAGGCCGAACGTCATCGGCCACAAGCTCGACTCGCGCGCCCAGTTGATGCCCTGCTCGATCGTGGTGACGATGAAGTTCTCTTCGAACAAGCCTTCGACCATGCCCATGGATCTGCTCCTAGACCGAAGAACCGGAGGGGACTCCGGAGGAAGTTCGCGTCAAGCCTTCTCGCCCTCGACCGGCGGCCCGGTCGAGAGCGGCAGGTTGGTGACGCTGCGGACCCAGTCGATGTCGCCGCGCCGCCAGAGGTAGGCGAAGCCGACCATGAGGACCGCGAAGAAGACGATGATGTCGAAGAACGCCACCCACGCCCAGGAGCCAGCCGCCTTGGCGTCGATGGGGGTGACCACTTCTTCGATCTTGCCTTTGACTTCAGGATAGGTCGCGAGGTTCAATTCCTCTTTGCTCTTCTGCGACATGCCAGCGGGCAGCAGCCGATGCGAGAGAGCCGCCCGGGTCGCGGGAGCGAGGTTGTCGTTGCGGAGCTGGTTGGCGGTGCCGAAAACGACCGCCCAGGGGAAGAAGAAGGCGACCTCGACGTCGAAGACGACGAAGAGGAGCGCGACGACGTAGTAGCGCAGGTCGAACTGGATCCAGGCGCTGCCGACGGTCGGCTCGCCGCATTCGTAGATGGTGAGCTTGTCGTCCTCGGGCTTGTTGGGCCGCAGCGCCTTCCCCATCAGCATGTGGAAGAAGAGGAAGACGATCGCCACCGCCAGGAAGACCATCAAGTAGTAGACCAGCATCGGCATGGGTGTCATCCGTGGAGGACTTCAAGCAGGGACGGGCCAATCGGTCAGGCTTGCGGCGCAGGCGCGGGGATCGGTGCGGGCGCCGGCGGAGCGGCGGCGGCGGGCTTGGGGGGCGGCGGCGGGTCGGGGGGCTTCGTCCAGACCGGCTCGGCGACCATTTTCGACGCGGCGATGGCGGTCGGGTTCAGCGACGCCTGGCCCCAGGCCACCTCGACCGGCAGCTTCGCGAAGTCGACGATGCAGCCGTCGCGGGTGAAGCAGCTCTGGTCGTGGGTCGAGCCCATGAAGATGCAGTCGACCGGGCACGGATCGACGCACAGGGCGCAGAACATGCACTTCGTGTAGTCGATGACGAAGCCGTTGACGCGGAAGCCCTTGCCGACCGGGTTCTTGACCTTCTCGATGTAGATGCAGTCGACGGGGCAAGCGCGGGCGCACTTGTCGCAGCCGATGCAGGTCGTGAGGTCGAAGCGGTGGAAGCCTCGGTA
Source organism: Planctomycetia bacterium (assembly GCA_043720335.1). Lineage (GTDB taxonomy): Bacteria > Planctomycetota > Planctomycetia > Gemmatales > Gemmataceae > JAYSSW01. The sequence continues at coordinate 7,179 of JAYSSW010000278.1, read as the reverse complement.
GCGGGGCTTCACCGGGACCGGCAGCTCCGGGTACTCGAAGTGCTGGGTGAACGCGGAGCGCTTGTAGGTCTGCAGGAAGTACCACAGCGTGATCCACATTCCCTGGGCCACGGTGGCGATCGCAACCTTGACGTTGCGGAACCAAGACAGCATGGACTTTCTCCCTGGTCCGTGATGCAAGGCAGAAAACCAAGGACACACCTTCATTTATAGAGACGCTCGCCGCGTCCGCAAGGCGATTTCCGGCATGCAGGCGCGTCGGCTTTGTCCAAAGCGACGGCATCGGGCAAAATCGAAGATCGTGCCGGTTCGCGTCCGATTTTGTGAGCTATGCTTTGGTTGCACGGCCTCTTCCCGTCGCCCCGTCGCCGAACCGATGATCGACTGACACTCGCGGACTCCCCTCAAGTACGAGCCTTCCATGAACTCTCGCAGAGACCCCAACGGATCGAGCCATCCGGCCCTGGTGCCGCTGCATGGCAACCACGAGAAAAAGCCCCGCCACTTCGACCGCGACGTGGCGACGATCGGCCGCGCCCGCGGCACGGACATCTGCCTGGACGCCGCCGAGATCTCCACGCTGCACTGCGTCATCTACCGCACCGCCCAGGGCCTGCGCATCCGCGACTGCGGCAGCCGCACCGGCAGCCGCGTCAACGGCGCCAACGTCAAGAACCAGCCGCTGTTGGACGGCGACATCCTCCAGCTCGGCCCGTTCAGCTTCGAGGTGAAGATCCCCGCCGATCTGGCCCCCAAGCGCGTCACCGTCCACGACCCGGTGCAGCTGAACCGCATGCAGGCGTCGCGACTGCACCTCGCCCAGATCGCGCTGCGCCTGCGGCGCAGGCTGCGCAGCGCCTGCAGCGGCGATTCCGCGATGAGCGACGAGATGGGACGCAAGGCGCAGATGCTGCGCGACAAGATCAAGAACTACGACCAGCGACTGCTCGACCTGGAGGACGCCGAGAAGGAACTGGAGCAGGAGCGCCGCGTCGTGGCGAAGGAGCGCGAGGAACACGCCAAGCACGTCCAGAAGGTGGAGAAGGACTCGTCGGAGCGGCTGAAGGCGGTCGACGAGCAGATCCACGAGCGCTGGCAGTCGTTCCAGATGCGCTGCCAGGTCGAGGAGTCGCGCCACCTCCAGGAACTGGAAAGCCGGTCCAGGAAGCCCAGCGACGACGTCGATGGCGACAGCCATCTGATGGCGGACCTGGAGGCGAAGACCAGGATCATCACCGATCAAGCGAAGGTGATCGCCCATCGGACCGAGGATTTGCGGAACGAGCAGCTGGAGTTCCAGCAGCTCAAGCAGAAATGGGAAAGCGAAAGGGGCCAAATGACCGTCAAGCTCGATGAACAACGCGCCGCCGCAGGCCAGAAGGACGCACAGCTCAAGGCGCAGCGCTCGGAGCTGACGCGGATGATGACCGAGTTGAAGCGCATGCAGGAGGAGTTCCGCCAGCACCAGAAGGTCGACGTCCAGGAGATCCTGCTGGAGAACCAGACGCTGCGCGAGCAGGTCCAGGCGTTCGAGCAGCGACCGGTGGAGCAGCGGGCCGCGCCCGACCACGGCTTGCTGGAGCAGCTGCGAGCCGAGAACGAAACGCTGCGCCAACTGCTGCACGCGGCGCCAGCCCCGGCCAAGGGCGATCCCCTCTCCGCCGAGGAGCTGAATCGGATCCTCCACGACATGGAGCTGGTCCGCGCGGAGAACGACCAGCTCAGGCAGCTGCTGGGCGAGAGAGAGCCGGCAGCCGAAGACCAGGAGCCGCCGAAGCAGGCGAACGACCTCGAGTCGTACGAGACCGAGCTGAACGAGTTCCGCCGGCAGCTCGAAACCGACCGCTCCAGGATGGTGCAGGAGATCGAGCAGTTGAGGCTTCGCAACCAGGACCTCGACGAGGCACGCCGCGAGATGGAGATGGAGCTGTCACGCGAGCGTGCCGAACTGGCCCGCGAGCGCATGCGGCTCGACCGGATGCGCGACGAGGTGAAGTCCGACATGGACCGCATGCAGCGCGAGCTGTCGGTCCGCGACTCGATGGCCCAGGTGCAGAAGCTGCGCGACGAGATCAACCAGAAGAAGCAGCCCCCCGGCGCCGTCTCCAGCCAGCTCGACAAGAAGCTCAGCGAACGGCTCCGCAACATCCGCGTCACCGACACCCCTTCGTGATCCACCCGCGAAGCGTGCCGAGAAGCCGATCACCCGGTCGGCTTCTCGCGTTTTCAGGGGAAAGCGCCAACCACAGGGACACCTTTCGCAACCTCACGCTGGCGGTGCAACCGGCGCGCAGTTCGCTCCCTGGAAGCCCGCACCCTTGTGGGCGCCGTCGCAGAACGGCTTGTTCTGCGAATGGCCGCAGCGGCACAGCGCGACGTTCTCCTTGCCTGCCGGGATCGGGAACTCGTTGCCCAGATGGTCCAGCAGCTTCACCGCCGCCGCCGGCACCACCAGAGGCCCGTTCTCCCGGCAGCGAATCGTGATCGGTTCCGACATCGTCAGCTCCTTCAAGTGCATGTTCGTTGGGATCCTCGTCCCCCTCTATCGTATTCCGCACCCGGCCGGCCGCGACATTCCCATGTTTCGCGACGGGTGGAGAATTGACTTTACCTGCGCCGGGTGAGAGACTGACCCTCCAGCCCGAACGTCCCGCCTGCGTGCGACTCCCCTGCCCCGCCAAGCCGTCTGGAGGCTTTTCATGTTGCGAACCGCGACCCGTTGCCTGTTGGTCCTGCCGCTGCTCGCTCTGCTCGTCGCCACCAGCGACGGGCAGAACAAGATCAGCCCCGAAGTCGTCACGAAGTTCAAGGGACACACCGACTCGGTCCATTCGGTCGCGTACAGCCCCGATGGCAAGCTGCTCGTCACGGGCAGCTTCGACCACTCGATCAAGCTCTGGGACATCGCGAGCGGCAAGGAGATCAAGTCCTACGCCGGCACCACGGGACACACGAAGCAAGTTCTGTCGGTCGCCGTCAGCCAGGACGGGCAGATGATCGCGTCGGGCAGCGTCGACAACACGCTGAAAGTCTGGGACCTGCCGACCAGCACGCCGATCCGCTCCTTCAAGACCAACGACGTGTCGCAGGCCGTGTCGCTGAGCGCCGACGGGACCAAGCTCGCGGTCGGAGGCAAGGACGGCAGCGTCCGCATCTTGAACGCCGCCGACTTCAAGGAACTCGCCAAGATGGACAGCAGCCATCAAGGCGCGGTCAACAGCGTCGCGTTCAGCGCCAACGGCCTGTTCGTCGCCAGCGCCGGCGCCGACCGCACGCTGCGCTTCTGGAACGCCGTCAACGGCCAAAGCCTCGGCGTCGTCGGCGCTCACGCAGCGCCAGTGAACGCGGTCGCGCTCCACCCGAACGCCACCACCGCCTACACCGTCGGCGACGACGGCACGCTGAAGTTCTGGAACGTCGCCCAAATCGCACCGAAGCTGCTCACGGGCCACACCGCCAACCTCCGCGCCGCCGCGCTGTCGAACGACGCCAGCCAGCTCGTCACCGGCGGCGACGACAAGACCGTTCGCCAGTTCGCGACCGCAGGCAAGGAGATCCGCCCCCTCGTCGGCGCGACGGCGAACCTCGCCAGCGTCGCGATCAACCCGGCCAACGCCCTCGTCGCCGCCGGCTCGCTCGACAACAAGGTGATGCTCTGGAACGCCGCCGATGGCAAGCTGTTGACGCAGTTCCTCGCGCACGCCGGCCCGGTGACGAGCGTGCAGTTCCACCCCGCAGCCCCCCAGATGTTGACGGGCGGCGCCGACGGACTCGTCAAAACCTGGGCGCTGCCGCCCGTCGCGCCGAAGGTGCTGCCACATCCTGATGCTGTGCTGGCGACCACGACGAGCGCCGACGGCAAGAAGGTCGTCACCGGCTCGGCCGACAAATTGGTCCGCGTCTGGGAGCCGACCAAGCCCGCCATCGAACGCCAGTACGCCGGCCACACCGGCCCCGTCACCGCCGTCGCGCTCAGCCCGAATTTGCAGATTCTCGCGTCGGGCAGCAGCGACGCGACGATCCGCCTCTGGAACCAGGCGACCGGCAAGGAAACCGACATCCTGCTCGGCCACACCGCCCCGATCACGTCGCTGCAGATCCATCCCAACGGCACGCAGATGTTCTCCGCGAGCGAGGACGGCAGCCTGAAACTGTGGCAGTTCCCCGTCGTCGCGCCCAAGGCGATGGTACACCCCGACCAGGTCGCCGTCATGGCCCTCACCCCCGACGCGAGCAAAGTATTGACCGGCTCGAACGACAAGATCGTCCGCCTGTGGAACCTCGCCAGCGGGGCCAAGGAGCGCGACTTCGCCGGCCCGACGCTCCCCGTCACCGCACTCGCCGTGGCCGCCAACAACGCGACGCTCGCGGCGGCTTCCGCCGACAAGACGCTGCACGTCTGGAATTTGGCCGACGCGAAAGTCCTGCAAAAACTGCCGCTCGCCACGCCGAGCAGCGCGATCGCCTACGCCGCCGACGCGCAGTCGATCTTCGTCGGCCTCGCGGATGGCTCGATCAAGTGGCTGAAGGTCGCAGACGGCAAGGAGAACAAAACGCTCGCGGGCCAGAAGGGCGCCATCAACTCCCTGCTCGTCGCGCCGAAAGGGGATTTGCTCTACAGCGCCAGCGCCGACAAGACGATCCAGACGTTCGCGCTCCCCGACGGCGCCCCGAAGGCGAAGTTCGACCACGTCGCGCCGGTCGCCGCGATGGCCTTGAGCAAGGATGGCACGAAGCTGGCCGCCCTCGCCGACAAGTCGGTGAAGGTGTGGAGCCTGCCCGACGGCAAGGAGATCGCCACGTTCGCGGTCGCCCCCGACACGCGCAGCCTGGGCTTCTCGCCCGACATCACGAAGCTCGCCCTGGCCGGCGCCGACAAGCTGGTCCGCATCGTCAATCTTCAAGGCTCGGCCCAGGAATCGTTCGCGCACGAAGGGCCGGTGCAGGCGGTCGCGTTCGTCGACGCCAAGCGCATCGTCTCGGCTGGCGCGGATAAAACAACTCGCGTCTGGACCACGTCGCTGCTGTGGCAGGGGCTGCACCAGGGGCCGATCCGCCAGGCGCTGTTCACCCCGAAGGGGGACCAGATCCTCTCCGCAGGCGACGACAAGGTCGTGAAGTTCTGGAACGCCGCCGACGGCAAGGAAGTCCGCTCGCTCGCGAATCCCGAAGCGGGCATCACGCATTTGAGCCTGAACGCCGACGCGACCAAACTTGCCCTCGCCGCCCAGGACAAGGCGATCAAGGTCTGGAATCTTGTGGCCGCGAAGGGGACGCCCGACGAGACGAAGCCGCAGCAGGTGATCCCCTGCTCCGGCCCGGTCCAGTCGCTCGCGCTGGCGCCGAACGGCCTGCGTGTCGCCTACGCCTGCACCGAACCCGCCGGCCAGCCGATCCACGTTCACGATCTTGCATTGGGTCGCGATGTGCAAGTGATCGTCGACCACGTCGCCCCGGTCAAGTCGCTCGGCTTCCTCGGCGACAACCGCACGCTCGTCTCCGCGTCGCTCGACAAATCGACGCGAATTCAGGATGTCAGCGTCATCGGCGCGTTCGTCGCCCATCCCGTCGGCCCGGTCCTCGCGCAGTACCACAACAGCGGCACGCAACTGCTGACCGCTGGCGCCGACAAGACGATCAAGATTTGGGACCTCGCGAAGAACGCCGTCACCAAGACGTTCGGCCCCGTCGCCGACCCGATCAAGGCGATCACGTACAGCCGCGACTACACGAAGGTCGGCGTCGCCACCGGAAAGATCGCGAAGGTCTGGACCATCGCCGACGGCAAGGAAACGCTGTCGCTGACGCATCCGGTCGACGTGCTGTCGCTGGCGTTCAGCGCCGACAACACGAAGATCGCGACCGGGGCGGCCGACAAGCTGACGCGCGTCTGGGACGTGCCGACCGGCAAGGAGCTGCAGTTCTTCGCCCAGGACGACGCCGTTGAAGCGGTCTTCTTCACGCCGGCCAACAACGTCGTCGTGTCGGCGGCGGGCAAGACGCCGCGCGTCGAGACGTTGTCGATCCAGAAAGCGGTGACCGTCGACGCCGGCCCCGCAAGCGCCCTCACGTTCGCCGCCAACAACACGCACGTGTTGACCGGAGGCGCCGACAAGATCGCCAAGCTCGTCAACATCGGCAACGGCGCCGTCGAACGCAGCTTCCCCGGCGCGGCCGGCCCGATCACCGCCGTCGCGATCTCGAAGGCGGTGCAACTCGTCGCGGTCGCGGGCGCCGACATGACGGTGCGCGTCTATGCGTTCGCGGACGGCAAGGAACTGGGCGTCGCGAAGGTCGGCGGGCCGGTGAAATCGCTCGCCTTCACGCCCAACAACCTCGCGCTGCTCGTGACGGCGGCCGACAAGTCGATGGTGGCGTTGAGCGTCGCGTTCACGCCGGGCCAGCCGAATCCGCCGGAGTTCCTGACGCCGGTGCAGACGTTCGCCGCCCCGGATGTCGCGCTCGATGTCGCGGTCGCCGCCGACAACGCGACGGTCTACAGCGGCGGACTCGACAAGGCGGTCCACGTCTGGAAGCTGGCGTCGCCGATTCCGACGCGCAATTTCCCGCATCCCAACCACGTCGACGCGGTCGCGTTCCAGCCCGGCGGCAACCTGGTCGCGTCGGGCTGCCACGACGGCAAGGTCCGCTGGTTCGACCTCGTCAAGAACGCGCTGGTGAAAGAGGTCAACGCCCACCCCGGCGCCATGAATCAGCCGCCGAACCCGATCTACACCGTCGCGTTCACGCCCGATGGCAAGCAGATCTTGTCGAGCAGCTTCGACAACTCGCTGAAGCTGTGGGACGTGGCCAGCGGCAACCTCGTCCGCGAGTTCAAGCCGCACAAGGTGAAAGATTTCGAGAAGGGGCACCTGGAGCCGGTCTACACCGCCGCGTTCAGCCCCGACGGCAAGTTCCTCGCGTCCGGCTCCGGCGGGCTGGAGCGCGTCGTCAAGATCTGGAACATGGCCGACGGCAGCGTCGTCCGCGACCTCGCCAACCCCGACATCAAGACCCCGCCGATGCAGCCCGTCTCGTCGCATCCCGGCTGGATCTACGCCCTGCGCTTCACCAAGGACGGCAAGCACCTCATCAGCATCGGCGACGCCCCGAAGAACGGCGGCTTCCTCGCCGTCTGGGACTGGCAGGCCGGCAAGCTCCTCGCCAGCGAGTCGCTCA
>JAYSSW010000277.1:0-2066 GCA_043720335.1 Planctomycetia bacterium | reverse complement strand
ACGCGCATCGCTTCGATCCAGGCGGGGTGGGCGTTCAGGCAGGGGCAGGCGTGCAGGTGTTCGCCGCCAGCGTGCTCGAAGACCTCGCGGGCCTCGTTGCCGATCTCGTCGATGGTCTCCAGGCAGTCGGCGGTGAAGCCGGGCAGCACGACGAAGACCTTCTTCTTGCCTTCCTTGGCGAGTTTCTGAAGCGTCGCTTCCGTGTACGGCTTCAGCCAGCGGTCGCGGCCGAACAGCGACTGGAACGACTGCGTCCACTGCGGGCGCTGCCAGCCCAGCTTCTTGACGAGGGCGAACGTCGTCCGCTTGACGTGGGTCGCGTAGGGGTCGCCCGCCTGGGAGTACTTCATCGGGATGCCGTGGAAGCTGATGAGGAAATGGTCCGGCGTCCACGCCAGCTTCTTCAGTTCGTCCTGGACCAGCGAGGTGAGCGCGTCGAGGTACGCCGGATGTTCGTAGTAGGGCGGCACGATCCGCAGGGCGGGGACGCGCTTCTGCTTGGTCAGCGCTTTGAAGAGCACATCGGTCGCGGAGGCGGTCGTCGTCGCGGAGTACTGCGGGTACATCGGCAGGACGACGAGCTTCTCGACGCCGGAGCGGATCATCTCGTCAACGACCTTGCCGACCGACGGGTTGCCGACCTGCATGCCAAAACGCACGGGGACGCCGGGAAAGAGCGGCTGAAGCCGCTCGGCTTGCTGGACGGTCCAGTGCAGCAAAGGGGAGCCTGTCTTCGGATCCCAGATGCGGGCGTACTTCTCGGCGGACTTGCTCGGCCTGGTGGGGAGGATGAGCAGGTTGAGGATGAGCCGCCATTTCCAGGAGTCGGCGATGTCGATGACGCGCGGGTCGCCGAGGAACTGGCGCAGGTACGGGCGGAGCGCCTTCCCGGTGGGAGCGTCGGGAGTGCCCAGCTGGATGAGAAGGACGCCGAGCCTGCGCCGGTCGGGGCGCAGGCCCGGATCGTTCGCGCTTACTTCTTCTTGCACCCGGGACCTTCCTTCGCGTCACCCTTCTCGGTGATGTGGCCGGTGCCCGCCGCCTTGATCTCGGCGGACTTCTCGGCGTTGAGCGGCGTGTAGCTGGTCCACTGCGCCGGCACGTTGGCCTCGGCGAAGATCGCCTCGACGGGGCATTCGGGCACGCAGGCCTCGCAGTCGATGCAGTCGGCCGGGTCGATGTACAGGAGGACATCGTCCTGGTAGAAGCATTCCACGGGGCAGACGGCCACGCAATCGGTGTACTTGCAGTCGTGGCAAGGTTCGCAAACAGTGTGTGTCATGGTTCCCACCCACTTCCAGCCCGCACCTGGAAGAAACAAAAGGAACAACTCAGCTACGGGGCACTGAGTCGAACGAAGATCCGTCCAAAGATATTCGGTAGCAAGGCGTCGCTCCGTTGTCCAGTGTGAATCGCACGCCTTCGCGCCGCCGCACGCCCCTCCCGCCCCCCTTGCGGGAATTCCCGGCAGGACCGCGCCGAATCGGGGACAGGTTGTCATCGGCCTGGGGTGGACGCGACTTCAGCGAACCATCCCATTGGTAGCCGTTCGCCGTCGCCTTTCAAGGAATCCGATCGAACCGCTCCCGGGCAGTGCGATTCAATCCTGGGATGTGGCAGGCGGCCTCGCTGCGATCTCGTCGATTCCTTCGGCTTGCGAAAACCCATTCTGTGTGCAAAAATAGCAAGCGGAGCATAGGCGTCGCCTGGAAGCGGGCATAGGATGGTCTGGTCCGATGAAGGCAACTCTTGTCGGCCTGTCTGACCGAACACCTACCTCCTGTGAAGACGGCGCCACTCCGGTCCACGATCCGCAGACGCAGGACGCGGCTACCGAAGATCGATCCCATTCCTGTCGCCTACGGACGGCACGCGACGAGGAGCTGGCGCCCCGGCGCCTTGCGAATCGAGGACGACCGACATGCCCGCCATGACCATGAAAAACACGACAAGCCCGTCTGCGCTCTCGCCGTGGACGGTTCTTGAGCGTCTGGTGCGCGAGCTGCAGCAGAACGCGCCGATCCCCCAGCAGCTTCACTGCGCGCTCGAAGCAATCCGCGACAGCA
>JAYSSW010000276.1:0-4509 GCA_043720335.1 Planctomycetia bacterium | reverse complement strand
CCGGACAGGCGGCGGGCGGCGGAGTTGTTGCGCTCGGGGTCGCCGGGGAGGAGGATTTCCGGCACGCCGTCGGCTTTCGGGCAGGAGCGGACGTTCGCCGCCAGGGCGGTCGTCTCCTTCAGGAAGTGCTCGGCGCCGGCGAACTGGTCGATGTCGAGGACGAGGAAGAAGACGGCGTTCGACGACAGGTTCGGCGCGCCCGGAGTGCTGCACGGGCCGCCGGAGAAGCCGCCGACGAGCATGTCGAGGAGCAGGCCGAGTCCGAAGCCCTTGTACGCCTGCGCGCCGCCCAGCGGCAGGATGCTGCCGCGCGGCTCCTTGTAGAGCACGCTGGAATCGGTGGTCGGCTTGCCCTGCGGGTCGAGCAGCCAGCCTTCGGGGACCGGCTGGCCCTTGTTGAACGCGACGCGGACCTTGCCCTCGGCGACGACGCTGGTGCCGATGTCGAGCACAACCGGGTCGGTGCTGGTGGGAGCGCCGATGCAGAGCGGGTTGGTGCCGATGCGTCCTTCGGTGCCGCCGGGGGGAGCGACGCCGCGTCCGAAGCCGTGGTTGTTGACGGAGGCGAGGAAGGCCATGTTCTGCTTGGCGGCGGCCTCGGCGTACTCGCCGAGCCGGCCGATGTGCCCGCAGTGCTTGAGCGTTCCCGCCGCGAGGCCGAGCGCTTGAGCGCGCGGGATGAGCCGTTCGAGCAGCCGATGCGCCTGCACCTGTCCCAGCCCCCAGCCGCCGTCGACGACGAGCGTCGCTGCGGTTTGCTTCACGACCGTGAACGCCGCGCCGGGCTTGAGCCGGCCGTCGTTGATCGCGTCCAGATATTGCACGACGCGGATCAGCCCGTGCGAGTCGTGGCCGCACAGGTTCGCGTCGACCAGGCTGAACGCCACGCGCGACGCCTCCTCCGCAGGCACCCCCTTCGCCTGGAACAACGCCTCGGCGAACGGGATCAACGCATCGACGGCAAAGGTTGGCACGGCTCAGGTTCCTCGCGGATCGTAGAATGTCGCAGGGGCTTGAATGATGCTACCTTACGCCGACGGTCCCAGGTTGGGGAGAGACGACGATGCCGAGCGCCGAGGAATTGATCCGCTTCCTGAAGCTGCAGCCCCATCCGAAGGAAGGGGGGCACTTCCGCGAGACGTACCGCGCCGACGAGTCGTGGTCGAAGTCCGCCCTGCCGCCTCGCTACCACGGCACCCGCAGCGCCAGCACGGCCATCTACTACCTGCTCACGCCGACGACGATCTCGGCCCTGCATCGGCTCCAGACCGACGAAGTGTTCCATTTCTACCTGGGCGGCCCGGTGCGCATGCTGCACCTGCACCCCGGCGGCGGCGGCGACACCTTCGTCCTCGGCCCCGACCTGCTCGGCGGACAGCACGCCCAGCTCATCGTCCCGCGCGGCACCTGGCAGGGCTGCTTCCTCGAACCGGGACACGACTTCGCCCTGCTCGGCTGCACCGTCGCCCCCGGCTTCGAGTACATCGACTACGACCACGGCGACCGCGCCGAACTCACCGCCCAGTACCCCGAGTTCAGCGACCTTATCGAACGGCTGACGTGACGCGAATTCAACGACGATATCAAGCCCGCTGCCGTGAGGCGGCGGGGTCGCCGTGATGCGTTCGCGCGCCGTGCCTTCGCTTCCCTCACCGACAAATCCGCTCGAAGGATCGGCCCATGAAGCTTGGCGGCATTGTGCTGTGCGGCGGCCAGAGCAAACGCATGGGGACGCCGAAAGCGTGGCTCCCCTTCGGCGCCGAACGCATGCTGCAGCGCGTGGTGCGGCTGCTGGGCGAAGTCGCGGCGCCAATCGTCGTGGTCGCCGCGCCGGGGCAGGAGACGCCGCCGCTGCCGGACGGCGTCGAGATCGTCCGCGATGAGGAGCAGGGCCGAGGCCCGTTGCAAGGACTGGCTGCCGGGCTGGCGGCGCTGAAGGGACGCGCCGACGCCGCCTACGCCACGAGCTGCGACGTGCCGTTTCTGCAAGCGGCGTTTGTGCGACGGCTCGTTGAACTTCTGGGTGAGGATCAGATCTGCGTGCCGAAGGTGGGCGAGTACCATCACCCGCTGGCGGCGATCTATCGCGTCGAGGTCGAGCCGACGGTGCGCGAGTTGTTGGCCGCGAATCGGCTGCGGCCGGTGTTCCTGTTCGACGCGGTGCCGACGCGCGTCGTGAGCGCCGACGAGTTGACTGCGGCCGACGCGACGTTCCAGACGCTGCGGAACCTGAACACGCCGGAGGAGTACGAAGCGGCCATGCGGGAGATTTGATCCACGAAGGGCACGAAGGGGCACCGAGGAAGACAGGTAAAGTCGAATACATCTTTGCGTTCAGGCGAACGGCCTGCGTAAGCGGGCTGGTGGGATTTGCAACGATCGCAAGGTTCCACCAGCCCGCTTGCACCGGCCGTTTGCCCGAAACACGGCAAGGCCTACTTCCCGATGCAGTACAGGGCCTTGTCGGAGCGGAGGAAGATGGCGCCGTTGGAGGCGACAGGGCAGGCCATGAACGTGTCGTTGATCTTGCTGGTGGCCAGCACCTTGGCCTGGTCGGCGGCCTGCATCACGGTCGTGGTGCCGTCCTCGCAGACGATGTAGAGGCGGTCCTCGGCGAGCAGCGGCGACGCGGAGTAGTTGCCTTCGAGGCGGTGCGTCCAGAGGATTTCGCCGGTCTGGGCGTTGGTGCAGTTGACGATGCCGCCGAAGGCGACGGTGTAGAGGCGGTTCTTGTGGATGACGGGGGAGCCGTAGCCGGTGCGGAGCTTGGTGGACTGCCAAAGGGGCTTGGCGTCCTTCTTGCCGTCGCCGGGGGCCAGGGCGATGAACTTGTCCCCCTGGGTGAAGATGACGCCGTCGCCGGTGGAGGCGGAGGGGATGGTGCCGAGCTTGGAGGCGTAGGTCCAGGTGGTCTTGCCGGTGGCGGGGTCGCAGGCGGTGATGCCGTCGGGGCCTTGGAAGAGGACTTCGTCCTTGCCGTGGTTGTTGAAGAGGATGGGGGTGACCCAGTTGATGCCGCGCGGTCGGTCGATGCGCCAGCGGTTCTGGCCGGTCTTCTTGTCGATGCCGACGGCGAACGACTCGCCGACGTTCTCCATGACGAGGATGACGAGGTCGTTCCAGAGGACGGGGGAGGCGGCGGCGCCGACGTTGTTGCCGACGGTCGGGTAGTCGGCGACAAGGGAGCGGTACCAGCCGAGCTTGCCGTCGCGGTCGTAGCAGACGAGGTCGCCACTGGCGAACAGGGCGTAGACGTGGCTGCCGTCGGTGAGCGGCGTGGGGGCGGCCATGCTGCTCTTGGGATGGGCGAGGGTGCTGCCGGTCGCCCAGACCTGGCGTTCCCACAGCTTCGCCCCGGTCTTCAGGTCGTAGCACAGGACGACTTCGCGCTTTTGTTCATAAGCGTTGCACGCGCTGACGTAGACGCGCCCGTCGGCGATGACCGGGTTCGACAGCCCGCGCCCCGGCAGGTCGGCTTTCCAGCGGAGGTTCTTCTTGGCGTCCCATTCGACCGGCAGCCCGGTCTCCTTGGAAAGCCCCAGCCCGCCGACCCCGCGGAACTGCGGCACGTCCTCCGCCCGCAGGATCGACACGATCGACAACACTGCGATCACGACGCAGCTCGACAGCAGATATTTCATGGGGTTCGATGCCTCAAGGGGTGCCCGGCGAACGGCCAGCGTAAGCGGGCTGGTTGAACCATGCGGTGGTTGAAGGTTCCACCAGCCCGCTTACGCCGGCCGTTCGCTTGAAGGTGAAAAGGAATCAACGGTGGACCGCACGTCACTTCGCCGCCGCCACCTTCAACGGCACCGCGGCGCCGAGCGGGTCGCAGACGCGGAGTTGGAACGACCAGAGCTGCGCCCACGTTTCCGTTTGTTCGTTCTGGCAGACCTTGATGAGAATCTCGTTGCGGCCAGTTTTCAAGACGCCGCTGCCGATGTGCTGGTCCATCTCCATGCCGTGGTGATACTCCTCGCGGAAGTAGACCTCCTTGCCGTTGAGCCACATGCGGACGGCGTTGTTGCTGCCGGCCCGCAGGTCGATGGGCCGCTCGGTGGCCGACTCGACGACCGCGAAGCCGTAGCCGACCGCCCCCTTGAGCTTGCCGATCTCTTCGTTGAAATCGACCAGGCCGAGTTCCTTCTTGGAGTTCGAGGCGACCGGCTTCCAGCGGATCTCCTCCTTGTCCTTGCTCGGGTAGGTCGCCTTGAGATCGACCCCCTTCTCGGGCGGGTAGACGGTGCTGAAGCCAACCCCCTTGGCGTTGTCGAACGGGCCGACGACGTGCCACTGCGTGACGAAGTTGAAGTGCGACGTCAGGTCGATCGGCTGGCCGAGCTTCTTCAGCGACGCGGCGACGGTCTTGATCTGGTCGCGGTCGCGCGCGTGCTGAAGGATCTTCTTGTAGGCGCCGAGCGCCTTGTCGTCCTTCGCTTCGAGCAGCTTGCCGGCGTCGTTGAGGATCGCTTCGACGGCGTCGCGGCGCAGCTCCTGGCCGGGGTCGTC
>JAYSSW010000275.1:0-4510 GCA_043720335.1 Planctomycetia bacterium | reverse complement strand
GCCGTAGGTCCGCTTCATGCCGTCGTCGAAGCGGACGCTGACAGCGACCTTGCGGCCGTGGCCGTCGCGCTCGTACCAGAACGGCACCTTGTAGGAGTCGATGCCCATGTTCACTTCGGTGCGCATCGCTCCGCTGAGGATGATGGCGCTCAGAGGCAGCATCAGTTGCTTGCTCAGGCGGGTCGCCATGCAGCCGCCGTCGTGCTTCTCCGCGTTGTCGATGGGCTTGGCGTTGAAGACCGCTTTGAGGTAGTTCGGGTGCGCGTCGCGGGGCTTCGGCTCGCGCTTCTTGGCGCTGGTGAACTCCCGTTCTTCGCGGGGGACATGGACGTAGCTGTTGCCGGTCGGCACGAACATTTCGCAGTCGATGCCGTCGGTGCCGCAGTGGCGCCAGCCGACCGGCGGATTGTGGGGCGTGCTGTGCCGGCAGTGCCATCGGTCGGGTGCGTCGTCGAAGTAGCGGCAATCGCCGTCCTTGGTGCGTCCGCAGATCGGGCAGGGGTTGCTCTTCCCGGAATAGATCGGTCGGCCCATGAGGTGTCGCCATCAGGGGTGATGCGCCCCTTGTCCGCGATTGCGGGCGGGGTCGCGATGATGTTTGAAAACGGATGCGGTCGGATAAAGTCGGGCTGTGGTGCAGTCGGTTCAGATGAGTCGGGATGTTGTTGAGTCGCGCTTGGTCAAGTATGGATGAGTTGAGTCGGTATGGATGAGTGCAGATAGTACCATCCATTGTAGCCGGAAAATCGCGCTTTGTTCCGGTTACGCCGACAGTTTCCCTTTCTCCTTTCGCTGCTTGTCCTTCCAGAAGCGTTCCAGATGGCGGAAGGTCAGAACCTCGGCCAAGCGGCGGTTGGTGCAGGGCATCCAGTGGACTCGGGGGAACCGCTGCGACCACGCGATAATGGACCTGAAAACCGTCTTGGGTTTGAGGCGTGACCGCTCCGGTGGCCGTTCCAGGATCGACCGCCAATCCTCCTCAACCACGATCAGCGCGAACGTCATCCGGTCGAGGCGTTCAATCTCCCTCTCGAAGCGGTCGCGATGCTGGCCGATGGTGCTGTACAAGTCGGCGAGCGACTTGCGTTCGATGGCGATTTCGGCTTCGCATCCTTCGAGGGAGTAGTCGCCGCTGGGCAGGTGGCCCAGCTTCGTCGAGACCGCCAAGATGAGGCTGCCTTCCTTGGCGTCCGACCAGAGGTCGCCGAAGTCGAACGGTAGTTTCTCACGCTGGTCGATGACCACTGTAAACGGCGTTGGCAGGGGTGGCAAATCAGCCATTGCTCGCCGCCTTCGCCAGTGCTGCGTCCAACCTCTCCATCATGCCTTTCTCGAACGCTTCATCCATTTGCTTGTTCATCCGTTCGAGGGCCTCCATAAAGCCCTCGCCGAATTCCTTTGAAGCGATGATCTTCTGGTTGGTGCCGGGGATGATGTGAACGAAGCTGTCGTCCGCTTCGTACCTCGCCTTCCGCTTGGCTCGCTCGGCCAGCATCTTCGCCCGTTTCTTCTTCTTGTCCATGTCGCGGTCTCCTTGGGGTTGTGTGGTGCTTCTCTAAACTCGAACGGCTTCCATCTGCTCGACCAGCTTCATCAACTGGATCGCCTGGGGGACGCCGCCAGCCCACGCGATGAAGTCTGCGACGCGACTGATGGCCGCCGCGTTGCTTGGCTTGGGTTCGATGCGTGGCGGCGGTGCAGGCCGTGGCGCTGGCGGGGCTGGTGCTGGCGCGGGAGGCGGGGCGGCGGGCTTCTTGGGGCGGTCCCGCTTCCTGCCTGATTCCGACTTCTTCGGCGTTGGCAGCGTCTCAGGCCGCTTCTCTCCCTCCGGGGTGAACATGAGCGGGCGGACGAAATGGAAAGTTTGCTTCGTGATGGCGGGCAGGCCACGCCTCGCGACTTCCTGCTCGAACTCGGCGATCTGGCAGTAGCCGATCTCCTCCAGGATCGCGGCGGTTTGCTGCCGCTTGTTGAGGATCGCCAGATCCTCGGCCGGGGGAATGTGCAAAGGCTTCAGCTCGGTGGCGGGACTCGCCCCCATGCCGTCGGCGCCGAACAACTCCAGGTGGAGGCGGCGGAACTCCGGTTCGCTGACGTTGGCGAGGTGCCCGTGCCGATCACGCAGGAAGGCGTTGACCTGCTGGATGATGACACTGGGGCCGAAGTTCCGCATGGTCTCGACGGCTTCCTTCAGGATCGTTTCGGCTTTGAAGGGGAAGGGCATGGATGCGGCCTCACGTTGTGGGGTTCGTGGCGGTTTCAAGTCGCGTGGCGCGGGCGATCTCCAGGAGCTGCCCGGCGTACTTCACCATTGATCGCAGGCAGCAGTCGGCTTGGGCCTGCGACAACGCGCGGGGCTTCTTGGCCCGCAAATCGGCTTTCGCGTAGTAGTCGAGGACGACTTTCGCCATCGCGGACATGAAGCGGGAGTCGGCGCCGCTGAAGCCTTTGCCGTTCTCATGGACGGTGGCGCCTGCCTGCTGCTCGTCTGCCGTCTGGTTCCGGTAGACCGCCAGCACGCCGCGCTCGAGCCAACCGTAGCTGGCCCGCAAGTTGTGGCGGATCATATCTTTCGCCGCTTCGTCGCCGGCGTCGAGGATCGCCGCCACGCTGTAAGTCGTTGGTTTGGTCACGGGTTCCTCAATCGCTGATGGTTCCAAGAATCCGCTCCGCAAGTAGCGTGCGGCGCCCATGCAGTTCGATCTTCTTGCATTGCCGCAGGACGGTGTTTTTCTGGCCGATCAGGATGCAGAGCTTCGAGGCCCGGCTGATCGCCGTGTAATGAAACTCGCGGCTCGCCACCATCCCGCCGCCGTCGTCGAGGATGACCATGACGCACGGCCATTCGCTGCCTTGCGACTTGTGGACGGTGACGGCGTAGGCCAGATCGAAGGCCCCCGCGTTGCCCGCGACCTTCACGCGGATGAGCCGGTCGGGGCCGGCGAACCTCGCGACGAAGGCGGCGTCGTTGACCGCGACGACGGTCCCCATGTCGCCGTTGGCCAGGTAGTGCTCGATGCGCGAGTCGGTGCGG
Organism: Planctomycetia bacterium; assembly: GCA_043720335.1. Lineage (GTDB taxonomy): Bacteria > Planctomycetota > Planctomycetia > Gemmatales > Gemmataceae > JAYSSW01. The sequence goes on along the minus strand of JAYSSW010000275.1, from coordinate 1,476 downwards.
TCGGTCGCGGCGCCGTAGCTGGCCGGGTCGCCGGTGTCGCGGGCCTCCAGTTTCATGCCGTCGAACCTGCCGTTCTTCAGGCAGATGATCTTGTCGCCTTGCCGGAACAGCCGCTTGCGGTCGTCGGGGTGCTTCGACGGGTTGAGGATGCCTTGCAGCATCGCGTTGAGCTGCGCTCGCCCGACATGCTCGGCGTCGTTGCGGGCGCACAGAACCTGAACCTCCGTGACCGGATGAAACCGCTTCGTCGCGAGCATCCGGTGCGTCAGCTCCCGCAGCTTGTCGGCCTGGTTCTCGCCGCCGATGATCTCGAAGTGAACGAGGTTGCTGCCGATGTCGGGCTGGTAGGTGGTGGCCGTGGTGAACTTCTTGCCGTCCTTGATCTCGTCGCACGCCTTCACGATGAGTGTCGCTTCGCCCTGCCGTTTGATCTCGGTGAGGACGGCGCTCGGCACGTTCGACGCCAGCATGTCGCGCAGTGGGCATCCGTGGCCGACCGGGGGCAGCTGGTGCGGGTCGCCGATGAACAGGACGTGCGTCCCCGGCCCGCATGCGTCGAGCAGCGAGGCGAAGAGGGGCAGGTCGAGCATCGAGGCTTCATCGACGACAACAATGGTCTCCCGCAGCGGGGAGCCAGCGTTGCGGCTGAAGGCGAAGTCGGAGCCGCTGAAACCCCGGACGCCGAGCAGGGTGTGAACGGTCGTTGCTTGCAGGCGGATGCCGTAGGCCGACATTGCCTCGGTGATGCGAACCGCAGCCTTCCCGGTCGGAGCGCAGACGGCGATCATCGAGGGGCCGTAGTTCGCGACCAGCTCGCGCAGCAGCACGGCGGCGGTGTAGGTGTTGTGGGTCAGGACGCAGTTGTCGGTGACGTACAGCGAGTCGGGAGCATCGACCGATATGCACCGGGCTTCCTTGAAGCCGACCGGCTCAACGTCCACGATGATGCGCGAGGGCTGGTACTTCTCGCGTCCGGTGTACTGGTCCGCCTTGCGCTTCAAGCGGAATGGCTCGAACTGCTCCGGCAGGGTGACGTAGACGCGGTAAGATCGGCAGCCTTCTCGCCGCTCACCCAGGTAGGAATAGGCTGGGATTCGCGACGTGATCTTGCAGCGGCCCCCAAGCGATTCGACGATGAAGCGTGCGCCTTCGGCGAGCCTGTAGGACGACGTGCTGTACTCGATGTGGTTTCCTCGCTCCACGCTGCCATCGGTGTCAAGCAGCCCTTGGAGCAACGCGAGCCGGTTATCGACGGACGAGAACATGTACTGGTCCGGGATGAACTTGTCGACCGACTTCAGCCCGAACAGGCCGAGCTTCTTCAGGATGGTGATGAGCGGGTTCCTGGCCCATCCTCGCCGGCCATTCCAGAATCGAAGCAGCCCGGTCGCGGGATCGTCGGTCCACGACTCGACGCCTTCCGGGAGCAATTCCCCAATAGCGGCATGCAACTCAAGGTCGCACTTGGAGAAGGTG
>JAYSSW010000274.1:0-20741 GCA_043720335.1 Planctomycetia bacterium | reverse complement strand
CCGTCGACGACCATCACGTCGTCGTTGAATTCGAGCGGGCTGCGGAACGGCTCGTCGTAGCAGAAGGCGCGGTAAACCTCGTCGCTGAGGAGCAGGATCTGCTTCTCCTTCGCGAGCTGGGCGAGTTGCTTCAGGGATTCGGGGGAGTGGACGACGCCGGTCGGGTTGCCGGGGCTGTTGGCGATGATGACCTTGGTGCGCGGCGTGATCGCGGCCTTTACTTTGTCAATGTCGATGCGGAAGTCGGGATAGGTGTCGACGACGACGGGAACGCCCCCCGCGAGGTGGATGAAGTGCGGGTACATGACGAAGTACGGGTCGAAGATGACGACTTCGTCGCCGGGGTTGAGCGTGCAGAGGAGGGCGAGGACCAGCCCGCCGCTGGTGCCGCTGGTGAGGAACAGCTCGCGGTCGGTGGTGATGTTCGGGAATCGCTGCTTCACTTCGGCCATGATCTTGGCGCGGAGGGGTGCGATGCCCTGGGTGACGGTGTAGCCGTTCTGGTCGGCGTCGATGGCCGCCTTGGCCGCCTGCTTGATCGGGTCGGGGACCGGGAAGTGCGGCTGGCCGATGCTGAGGTTGACCGGGTCCTTCAGGTTGGCAGCCAGGTCGAACACCCTGCGGATTCCCGACACTTCGATCAAACGGGTCCGGTCGGCGATCCAGTGGTCGTGCATGAACAGCTCCAGCGATGGCGGCCAGTCGGCGGAAACGCACCGGCATTTTAGGAGGCGCTCCCCGCGCCGCACACCGGCCGAGCCGAACTTGGCCTTGCGATCGCTGCACCGTGCGGGTATCCCCTCGTCTTCAGGGTGGAGGAGCATGCGCCGAGGCAACGACAGGGGATCGCTCATGGACGAGAATCGCCGCGACACTTGGCACTCCTTGCGCCCGCTCCGCCGCGACGCGGAGAGCTTCACGCCGTTGCGGCTGCGGATGCTGGAGTGCGACGAGTTCAGCGTCGAGATCCGCCAGCCGATCGCCGTCGTGGGCAGGCACAGCGATGTCGACGTCTGCTTGAAGCATCCCGAGGTAAGCCGTCGGCACTGCCGCTTCGCCTTCGACGCCGGCGTCTGGACGGTGCGCGACCTGAACAGCCTGAACGGCGTTTTCGTCAACGCGGAGAAGGTACGCGAAGCCCCGCTGCAAGCCGGCGACCGCCTGCGCCTGGGCACCGTCGATTTCCTGGTCGAGCTGGCGCCGATCACCCGCCTCATCGCCGAGATGGTCACGAAGGCGTGATCCGCAGGAGTCTTGATCGCCCGCGCAACCGGCAACTTCCGAAAAATCGGGAGGTTTTCTCGCCCTGCCGTCCGGCTGTGACCTATGGTTGCCCTGTGAGCCGAAACGCTCGCTGGCCCCACTACTACTTGTTGTCCCTGACAATCAGCTAAACCCGTCGCGAGGCGGGGGCGGAAAGCTATGGGACTCCTTGCCATGCAGGGAGTTCGCCAGGCTGCCGAAAGGACAAGTTCATGAAGCGCATCGCGCTCTACTGCGCGGCGTCGCTGTTGGCCCTCGGGCTGACCGGCGCCGTCCACGCCCAGACGACCCCCTCCGACGACGACACCTTCTCGGTCGCCGAAGTCTACGAAAAAACCCAGCCCAGCATCGTGATGATCCGCGTCCCCGGCTCCAAGGGGAACGACCTTGTCGGCACCGGCGTCATCGTCGACGAGCGCGGCTACATCGTCACCAACCGCCACGTCGTCGGCGCCAACCGAACCGTCGAAGTCCGCCTGCACGACGGCAGCCGCCTCGCCGGCGAAGTCGTGATGAGCGAGCCGCGCTGGGACTTGGCCGTCGTCCGCGTCAGCACCGACCGCAAACTCGTCGCCCTGGCCCTGGCGCCGACCGACGACCTGATGGTCGGCGAGGACGTGGTCGCCATCGGCCACCCGTTCGGCTACGCCAACACCGTCTCGACCGGCATCGTCAGCGCCCTGCACCGCGAGATCACCCTGCCCACCAAGGCCACCATCCACGGCCTGATCCAGACCGACGCCAGCATCAACCCCGGCAACTCCGGCGGGCCGCTCCTGAACATCAACGGCGAGCTCATCGGCATCAACGTCGCCATCCGCGAGCAGGCCCAGGGCATCGCATTCGCCATCAACGCGTCGATGGTGAAGGCCGTCCTCAGCCAGCACTTCAGCGCCCTCCGCGTCGCCGGCGTGGACCACGGCTTGATATTCGAGGAGAAGACGCTGGCCCAGACGGGCGACCGCCAGCGGGTCGTGGTCAAGACCGCCAGCGCCAACCTGCAGGCGGGCGACCACATCGTCGCCGTCGCGGGCCGGCAGATCGCGAACACGTTCGATGTGGAACGGGCCATGTGGGAAACCAAGCCCGGACAGGAAGTCGCCTTGAAGGTGGTGCGCCAGGGCAAGGAGATGGAGATCTCCCTGACGCTGTTCTCGGGTAACGGGGCCGGTACGGCGAGCATCGACCGGGCGCTTGAACCGCGCCCGGCGACACTCGCCCAGCAGAGCGTGCGGACGGCCAGCGACCGCTAGGCCGGACGCAACGCAAGAAGAGGCGAAGCCCGCGGGACTCGGAACCCCGCGGGCTTTCTTTTTTCGTTCGCGATGCAGCCGGTGGCAGTTGATCGAAGTCGAATCAACTGGTTCACGCATGGGTCTTGGGACTTTGTGCGATGGAAATCATTCCAGCAACGGAAGGCGAGCGGCGCGGCTTGAGCGCCGCCGTGGAAATTTTCGTTCGCGGAGCATGAACGCGATTCGTTGCGAAACCCACGCATCGTTGCGGAGTTGCACGGCGGCGCTCAAGCCGCGCCGCTCGCCTTCCGTCGTTGGGGATTTCCCATCGCACCGCTCATGATCGCTCGCCAGCGACCGTTGCCGTCCCATCCACGATCACCGCTGGAAGATCGGCAAGTAGTGGGCCGGCACCGACAGGACGATGACGGCGATGCTCGTCTGGTAGACGGGGCCGACCTCGTGGCGGTTGGTGCGCGACCAGCTGCCTTCGGGGGACTGGCTGGGGATGAAGTACTTCACCAGCCGGGCGTACCACGCCTCCCACTCCTCGCCGCCCACCTGGTGCATGGCGTGCGACGCGTAGTAGTGGCCGTAGTAGAAGTGCTGGTAGCTGTCGAAGCCCGACTTGAGGTACTTGACGGCGTCGGGGATCTCCTTCGCGGTGTACTCGCCGGAGAGGAACAGCACGCACATGCCGGCGGCGGTGCGGGCGAAGCCGACCTGGCCGCTGCGGGGCATGTAGGTGAACCCGCCGCGGTCGGCCTTGTAGCACGACTTGATGTAGGCGATCGCCTTCTTGAGCGTGGTGTCGGGGACGTGCATGCCGCCGTTCTTCGCCGAGCGCAGCGCCATCACCTGCATGATCGTGACCGAGATGTCGGCGCCGGTCGGCTGCGGCTCGTAGCGCCAGCCCCCCTCCGGGTTCTGGCTCTTCACGATCAGCTCGACCGCCTTCTTCACCACCGGCTTGAGCGTGTCGTCGCCGGTCTGGCCCCACAGTTCCGCGAGGGCGAGCGTCGCCATGCCGTGGCAGTACATGTTCCCGCCGCGGGCGCCGACGAGGTAGCCGTCGTCGCGGGCGGCGGCCATCAGGAAGCGGGCCGCCTTGTTGACCTCCGGGCCGTACAGCCCCTGGTTGGGGAGGTGCCCCTGCGACATGAACGCCATCATGGCGAAGCCGGTGATGGCGGTGTTGTGCTGGTACGGCCCGTCAGAGAACGAGCCGTCGGTCCCCTGCTGCTTGGCGAGCCATTCAAGGGCCTTGGCGGTGGCCTTTTTGGTCGGCTCGTCCATCTGGACCTTGTCCTTCTCCTTTTCCTGGGCACCGGCGACCGACGCGCTGGCGAGAACGAACATCAGCAGAGGCAGGAGAAGTCGGCGCATGGCGGGAGTCTCGTGTTGTACCAGCCCTGAGCGCAAGCGAGGGGATCGCAGCGAACCGGGTTGGCGAAAATTAACTTTCGGCGAGTCGTCAAGCGATCCCCTCGCTTGCGCTCAGGGTTAGTAAAGGGACAAGGCACGCCAAGGGCCAAGATCTTCGGATCTTGGCCCTTGGCTGGTCGTGCAACCGATGACGCTTAGCGCGGGGTCATCGGCGTCGTCGGGGCGGGGCCGGCGCTGGGGGCGGTGCCGGACGCGGCTCGGCCTCGTGCGAGGTTGATGTAGTACTGCTGGATCAGCCCGGCGTACTCGGGGGGGAGCTGGCCACTGATGGCCTGGCGGATGAGTTCGCGCTGGCGCGGGGGGAGGTGCAGGAACGAGCCGTCGCCGTTGACGTCGTTGAGCTGCGACTTGCCGTTGGAGACCTTGCCGTCGGCGAGGCGTTCGCCTTCGCCCTTGGCCTGGTTCTTCTCCTGGGCTTTGCCTGGCTCCTTGCCCTTGCCCTGGCCTTCGCCCTTGCCCTTCTCGCCTTCGCCCATGCCCTTTTCGCCCTCACCCTTGCCCTTCTCGCCTTCGCCCATGCCCATGCCCTTTTCGCCTTCGCCCATCCCCTTCTCGCCTTCACCCATGCCTTTTTCGCCCTGGGCGGTCTGCATCGGCTTGCCCTGGGCGGCCTCGGTGGCTTCGCCGGGCTGGACGGGGGCCTTGCCCATCTGGGCGAGGGCGTTGTTGAGCGTGTCGAGGGCCTTGCCAAGCTGCTCGGCCGCCTTCGCCTGGGCTTCGCCCGCTTCGCCGGGCTTGCCCTGCTGGAGATCCTGCTGGGCTTTCTGGAGATCTTGCTGGGCCTTCTGAAGCTGCGGCTGAACCTGCTGCGGGGCCTGGGCCTGAGCCTGGGCGACGGCGGCCTGGGCGGCCTTGGTCGCTTGCTGCGACTGCGCGAGGGCCTTGGTCGCGTCCATCAGTTTCTGCTGCTGCTGGGCGAGCTGCGCGGGCGTTTCGCCCTTGCCTTCGCCCATCCCCATGCCTTTGTCCCCCTTGGCCTGGGCCATCGGCTCGCCCATGCCCTTCTCGCCCTGGGCAGCCATCGGATCGCCCTGCTTCGGCTCGCCCGCGTTCTTCGCGGCGGCCATCGGGTCGCCTGCCTTCGGCTCCCCCTGCTTGGCCTTGGCGGCCTCGGCGGGGCCAGCCTTGGGCTCACCGGCCTTCGGTTCGCCCGCCTTCGGCTCACCGGCCTTCGGCTCGCCCTGCTTCGGCTCACCCTTGGCCTGGGCCATCGGATCGCCCTTCATCGGGGCTTCGCCCTGCTTCGGCTCGCCCTTGGCCTGGGCCATCGGGTCGCCCTTCATCGGGGCCTCGCCCTTGGCCATCGGCTCGCCCTGCTTGGGTTCGCCGGCTTTCGGCTCGCCCTGTTTCGCTTCGCCCGCCATCGGGTCGCCCTTCTTCGCTTCGCCGGGCATGTCGCCTTCCTTCGCTTCGCCGGGCTTCGCTTCGCCCTGCTTGGCGGCCATCGGGTCGCCCATTTTCGGGTCGGCCGGCATCGGCTTGGCGGCGGCGTCCTGCAGCTTCTCGAGCGCGTTCTTCTGGTTCTCGAGCGCCTTGGCGATGTCCCCCATCTTGAGCGCTTCAGCGGCCTGGGCGGCTTCCTGAGCGGCTTCGGGGAGGTTCTTCTTCTCGGCGGCCTTGGCGATCTCCGCCTGCTGCTTGGCGAGGTCCGCCTTGGCGTCCAGCGGATTCTCCGCCTGCTTGGCGGCTTCGGCGGCCTTCTGCGCTTCTTCAATCGCCTTGGCGATCTGCTGCGCCGCCCCCATCGGATCCTGCTTCTGCAGGGCGGCCTGGTCGGCGATCTCCTTGCCCTTGAGGTCGTTGATCGCTTCCTGCAGCGCCTCCTGGGCGTCGTTGAGCTTCTTCGCCGCCTCCTTCGCCTCCTCGGCGCCAGGCTTGGCGTCGTTCTTGGCGAGGTTCTCCTTGGCGGCCTGCATGTTCTTGGTGCTCTCGCCGATCTTCTCGGCGGCCTTCGGAGCGGCCTTCTCGACCTCCTTGGCGATGTCGTTCGCCTTCGGGGTCAGCTCGCCCTGCTTGTTCGCCAGCTCCTTGTTCATCGGGGCGGCGTCGGCCTTCGGCTGCTGGGCGTTCTTGTCGGCGTTCTTCGCGACCTGGTTCTCCTGCTTGGTAAGCTCGGCCAGCTTCTCGGCGGCCTTCTCCAGATTCGCGATGTCCTCGCGGCGCTTCTCGATCTCAGCGACCTTCTCGGCCAGCTCGGCGCGGGCCTCCTTCAGCGCGTCGATGGCCTTGTCCTGCTTGGCGACCGCTTCGGGTGACTGCTTGGCGTCGAGGTTCTTGGCCGCCTGCTTCATCGCGGTCTCGGCCTTCTCCAGCGCCTTTTCCGCCTTCTTGTCGTTGTCGGGCAGCGGCGTGTTCTTCAGATGGTCGGTCTGCTTGGCCAGCTCCTTCTGCTTGCCCGCCAGCTCCGGCAGCTTGAGGTTCTGCTTGTCGCCTTCCGTTTCCTTCGTCTGCTCGCGGGTCGTCGTCTGTTCCTTGATGAGGTTGTCAAGCTTCTCGATCGCGTTCTTCAGGGCGGCGGCCGGGTCGTTCTTGTTCTTCTCGGCGGCGGCGATCAATTCGTCGAGCTTCTTGCGGGCTTCCTTCAGGTTCTCCGTCGCCTTGGCCTGCGGCTCGAGTGCCTTCTTCGGCTCGTTCTTCAGCAGCCCTTGCTTCGACTTCTCCATCGCCTTCTCGGCGGCCTGCAGCTTGTCGGCGGCCTCCTTCGCGATCGGCTTGAGCAGGTTGACCGTGTCCTGGGCCTCGAACTCGATCTGCGCCTGCTTCTTGCCCAGCTCGGCGGCCTTCTCGGCGGCGACGGCGTCCTGGGCGGCCTTCTCCAGCGCCGCCTGCTTCTCGGCGGCGGCGGCCTTCGGGTCCACCTTCGGCAGCTGCGTCAGGTCCGGGAACTTCAGATCCTTCGGGTCCGCCTTCGGATCCTCCTTCGGAGCGACCTTCGGCTCCTTCTCCTTTTCCTGCTTCGGCTCGATCTTGGCGGTCTCCTCCTTGATCTCGTCCTGCTTGGCGATGGCCTGGTCGATCTTGTCGCGGGCTTCCTTCCACGCGGCGAGGGTGTCGCCCGGCAGCCGCAGCGCACGCGCGATCTCCATCATGCTGGTGGCGGTCTTCCACTGCAGGTCGTTGGCGACGCGGAACTGCTCGAGGCGGTGGTTCGGGTAGCCGAGCGCCCGCAGCTTCTGGGCGGCGGTCGTCAGGTTCTCCTGCAGCCGGCTGTCGGCGAGGATCTTCTCCATGCGGGCGACGCGGTCCTGGTGCTCGCTGGTCAGCTTCGGCTTGATGTCGAGAACCTGCTTGACGAGCAGCGACACTTCGCGGTCGAGATCGTTCTGCATGTCGCTCTGGCGCTTCGCCTCCAGGCCGCTGTTGCGCATGCGCTTGGAGATGAGCAGCTTCTGCGTCGGGGGCAGGTCGGGCTTGTTGAACGCGTCGAGGTCGCGGATCAGCTGGCCGGTCTGCAGGTGCTGCTCCAGCTGGTTGCGGGCGTGCTTCTCGAAGCGGTCGGCCGCCTGGTCGAGGCTCTTGACCGCCTCGAAGCGGCCCATCATCTCGTGCAGCTTGACCATGATGACGCGGTGGCTTTCATAGGCCTTCTCGCGCGATTCCTCGCTGACCTTCTCGTCGGCGGTCCTGGCCGCTTCGCCGAGGCGCTTGACGACCTCGGCCATCTGGTTCTTGCTGAGGCCGGAGAGGGTGGTCGACATCTCCTCCATCATCTGCTTCTGCTGGTTGCCGGTGACGCCGTAGATCTCCATGACCTTCAGCATCGTGTTGAGCCGGCGGACGACCTGTTCGGTCTCGGCCTGGATCTGGCGCTGCTGTTCCTGCTGGCGAAGCAGATCGGCTTCCGAGTTGTCGGCCCGGACGATGCCGGCGCCCAGCGTGAGCGCTCCGAGCGCGACAACAACCGCGCAGAAGATGCGATGGATGGCCATGAAGTCCCCCCCCTGAAGGTTGGTCGAGGGCAAAATCGCCCTGGTCCCAAACCCTATTATGCTAACGTCCGCAGCGGAACGACGCCAGTGGTTTCTGTCCAGATTCTTGGTTTCGCGAAAAGCCGAAGTCGAAGGCGGGCCAAGCGGCCGCCACCGGGAGGGCGGAAACCGCGAGGCGGGGTGGAGAGAGAGTCCAGGGAGAGACGCAGCACTTGCGGCGGACCAACCGGGCGACAAACCGAGGCGTCAACCCAGATTCAACCCCGGCGCGGCCGCGTGGTTCCGGTTGACGAGATGGAAAAATCGAGTGCTGCGGTAGTGATGGAACGGCAAGCCTCGCGCCGCCGTACATGTCCCGAATCCACGCGAATCGCTCAAGTCTCCCCGCCTGCCGGGGCGATTCCTTACCTGGATGCTGCGCGCACCGAAACTCGCGCGCGGAGTGTTCGGCACGACCAGGTTAGGGAGGCTCCATGCGCCGTCTGCTTTTGATCGTCGGTTTGCTCTTCTGCTCCAGTCCCATCCTTCAGGCCCAGGACGCGATTCCCTGGCTGAAGTCGGACAAGATCAAGAACTCGACCCTGCACGCGGCGGGCAAGCTCGCCGACGGCGCGGTGGTGCAGGTCGACGGCGACGCCAAGCAGACCAGCACGCCCATCATCGCCGTGGCCAAGCCGTCGATGCCGTCGCACCGCTACGTCCTCAAGGGGCGCGTCAAGTTCGAGGGCGTGGAAGGGCACGGCTACCTCGAACTGCTCAGCGTGTTCGCCGAGAAGAAGATTTTCTACACGCGAACGCTTGCCGACACGGGCACGCTCGCGAAATTCGTCGGGTCGAGCGACTGGCGCGACGTGGAGCTGCCGTTCACCAGCGATCCCGGCGTCTTCCCGGACCAGATCAACGTCAACGTGGTCCTGACCGGCAAGGGGACCGTCCATGTCGCGCCGTTCACCATCGCCGCCCTGCCCGACGACGGCGCTTGGTGGAGCCATCGCCTCAGCGGCATCCTGGGCGGCGGCGTGGGCGGGGCGTTCGGCGTCATCGGCGCCATCGTCGGCCTGCTCGCGGCGTTCGGCGCGGCGCGCGGCTTCGTCCTCAAGGTCAGCCTCGTGCTGCTGCTCGTCGGGCTGGCGTCGCTCGGCCTCGGCGGCTACGCCGTCTCGCTCGGGCAGCCCCAGCACGTGGTCTTCCCGCTCTTCCTCATCGGCGGCGTCGGCACGGTTGTCTTCGGCATGTGCCTGCGCATCCGCCATCGCAACCTGCCCAGCGCCAAGCGGGCCCGCGAGTTGGCCAGCGCCGACTATTGAACCGGCCCGGAAAAAACGCAGCCCCCGCGCGATCCTCGTCGCGTGGGGGCTTCGTCATTGACGCGCGGGTCGTTCATGCGCCGGCGATCAGCCCCGGTTGGACCGGGTCATTTCCTTGGCGACCAGCACCAGGCTCAGGAACAGCCCGACCACGTTGCCGTACTGGTCGGCGACCTTCTCGCAGGTGGCGAACAGCTTCTTGATCCGTGCCATGGCCGATCCTCGCGAACGAGTTTTGGGAGCGACTTCGTCCTCGATATGCCCGATCGGAGCGAAAGAATCAACCGCACCCTGCACGCAGGTGCTGCGGGCTTTCGCGAAGGCGCCGACTGCGCGGGCCGCAAGGAACCACGTCACGGATCATCGCAGGCAGGGCGAACGAATCAGCGCGGGAAGCCGGGACGAGTGGGTAAAGTGGTAGTGGGCGTCGCTTGCGGTTTCGCGGTCGCGCCGAACCGTCCTGCGACGAACCCTCTCGGTTTCCAAAGGAGTTGCCATGTGCGGAATCGCCGGCGCGATTGACATGACGGGGAACCGGCTGCTTCCCTTCAACACACTGCAGGCGATGGCCGACGCCATCTACCATCGCGGCCCGGACGACGACGGCTTCTTCCAGCACGACGGCGTCAACCTCGCCAACCGCCGGCTCAGCATCGTCGGCCTCGCCGACGGCAAGCAGCCCATCGGCAACGAGGACGGCAGCGTCCAGGTCGTCTTCAACGGCGAATTGTTCGACTACCCCGAAGTGAAGGCGCAGCTCGAAGCGAAGGGCCACGTCTTCCGCACCCACTGCGACACCGAGCTTTTCCCGCATCTGTGGGAGGAGTACGGCGAGCAGATGTTCGAGCATCTCCAGGGGCAGTTCGCCGTCGCCCTGTTCGACCGCCGACAGCACCGCGTGATCCTGGCCCGCGACCGCTTCGGCATCTGCCCACTCTACTGGACGCGCCAGGGCGATTGGCTGTTCTTCGGCAGTGAAATCAAAGCGATCCTTGCGTCCGGCCACCTGGCTCGCCGCGCCGACCTGCGCGGCATCAATCACCTGTTCACTTTCTTCGGCAACCCCGGGCCGATCACCTGCTTCGAGGGCGTGTCGAGCGTGCTGCCGGGGCATTTCCTCGACATCACCGCCGATTCTCGCTCGCAGCGTAGCGTGCGCGACCGCGTGTATTGGGAACTCGACTTCCCCGACCAGGGGCAGGAAGAACGCGGCCAGGACCCGAAGAAGTTGACCGACGAATTCGAAGCGATCCTGTTCGACGCCGTCGCGAAACGGCTGCGCGCCGACGTGCCGGTCGTGTCGTGCCTGTCGGGCGGCGTCGATTCGAGCCTCGTCGTCGCACTGGCGGGGAAGGTGCGCGGAACGCCGATCCCGACGTTCACCATCCGCATCGACGACCCGGAACTCGACGAGACGAGCCAGGCCGCCGTCGTCGCCAAGCACGTCGGCGCCAGGCCGACCGTCGTGCCGGTTAGCGCTCAGGAGATTCTGGAGTCGTATCCGCGCTTGATCCAGGCGGCCGAGGCGCCGGTCATCGACACGTCGTGCGCGGCGATGATGCTGCTCGCCCAACAGATCCACGGCAGCGGTTTCAAGGTGTCGCTCACCGGCGAAGGCGCCGACGAGTGGCTCGCGGGCTATCCGTGGTTCAAGGTCAACAAGCTGCTCAACTATTTCGACGCCATCCCCGGACTGCCGCTCTCGCAGAGCATGCGCCGACTGTTCCTGCGCCTCACCGGCTCGCCGATGTTTCCCAAGGAGTCGGTGCAACGAACGCTTGACACGGTCGGCGGGTCGAACGCCTGGCTGGAGTTCTACGGCCTGGTCAGCCTGTCGAAGCTGCGCTTCTTCGGGCCGGCGCTGCAGCAGATGGTCCACGAAGCCAACCCTTACGCCGAGCTGGGGCTGAACCAGGCCGGCCTGAAACGCTGGCACCCGCTGAACCGGTCGGTGTATCTCGGCGCCCGCGTGCATCTGCCGGGCCACCAGCTCACGTCGAAAGGCGACCGTCTGGCGATGCACTCGTCGGTCGAGTCGCGCTTCCCGTTCCTCGACGAGAAGGTCGTGTCGTTCCTCGCCAAGCTGCATCCGAGCTGGAAGCTGAAGGGCTTCGGCGACAAGCATCTCTTGCGCCTTGTCGCGGAACGGCATCTGCCCAAGGAGATCGCCTGGCGCCGCAAGGCGATGTTCCGCGCCCCGTTCGACAGCTTCCACCTCGACAAGATGCCGGCGTTCGTCGAGCAGTTGTTCAGCCCCGAGTCGCTGCGCAAGACCGGCTACTTCGACGCGGACGCCGTGCAGAAGGCGCGTGCCGCGTTCAAGCAGATGCGGCCGCAGTCGACCGCGAGATTGAGCGTGGAGATGGGCCTGGCCGGCGTGCTGTCGACGCAGCTGTGGCACCACCTGCACATCGACCCGACGCTGGCCGACCTGTCGACCGAGCCGTCGCAGCGCACGCTGCGCGCCCCGCGCCGCCCGGCGGTGGTAGGCAGTGCGTGACCGGCGGCGGCGTGGACATACAATACTCGCGGCGAAACGTCTCCAACGCGAGGATGGTCCATGATTCCCGTGAGCAAGTGGGCAGCGTCGATCCAGCCTTCCGCCACCCTGGCCGCCGGCGCCAAGGCGAGGCAGCTCAGGGCCGAGGGGAAGATCGTCTTCGACTTCAGCCTCGGCGAGCCCGACTTCAACACCCCCAAGCACATCTGCGAGGCCGCCCACCAGGCGATGCTCGCGGGGCACACCCACTACACCGCCGCCAACGGCGTCCCCGAGCTGCGCAGCGCCATCGCGCGCTGGTACAAGCGCACCTACGGCTTCGAGTTCTCGCCCGACCAGGCCATCGTCTCCAACGGCGCCAAGCACTCCATCCACAACGCCCTGGCCGCCATCGTCGGCCCCGGCGACGAGGTGCTGATTCCCGCGCCGTACTGGGTCAGCTACAGCGACCTCGTGCTGATGACCGGCGCGACCTACAAGCTGATCCCCTCGACCGAGGAGAGCGGCTTCAAGATCACCGCCGCCCAGCTCAAGGCCGCCATCGGGCCGAACTCGAAGCTCGTGATGTTGAATTCCCCCAGCAACCCGACCGGCGCCGTCTACAGCCGCGCGGAGTTGGAGGCGTTGGCCGACGTGATCCTCGACTCGAAACTCGCGGTGATGTCCGACGAGATCTACGAGCAGCTGGTGTACGGCGACGCCCAGGCGACCTGCTTCGCGACGCTGAGGCCTGGCTTGCCGGAGCGGACCGTCACGATCAGCGGCGTCAGCAAGAGCTACGCGATGACGGGCTGGCGCATGGGCTGGGCGATCGCGCCTCTGCCGATCGCGAAGGCGATGGGGAACGTGCAGAGCCAGGAGACGAGCAACCCGTCGAGCATCAGCCAGTACGCGACCATCGCAGCCCTGGAAGGCAACCAGGCGTGCGTGGCCGAGATGCGCAAGGAGTTCGCCGTCCGCCGCGACCTCGTCTGCAAGCGGCTCAACGAGCTGCCCGGCATCCGCTGCCCCTACCCGGACGGGGCGTTCTACGCCTTCTTCAACGTCTCGGCCCATTTCAACAAGTCGCTGAAGGGGAAGCTGGTCACCGATTCCGTGAGCTTCTGCGCCGCCGCGCTGGAGACGGTCCACGTCAACCTGGTCCAAGGCTCCGCGTTCGGCATGGAAGGCTACGTCCGCCTATCGTTCGCCACCAACCGCGAAACGCTGACGAAGGGGCTAGATAAATTGGCGGAATTCCTGGGCAGTGGCCAGTGAATAGTGGTCAGTGGTCAGTGAATAGCCGGTCGAGGGTAGTTTTTCTCCGAACCATCAGCCTGCAAACCAGATGAAAGGGGATTTCGATGCCGGTGAAATCGTTCCGCGATCTGATTGTTTGGCAGAAAGCGATGGAATTTGTGGTCGACCTCTACGAGCGCACGCTAGCCTTCCCTCGCGAAGAAACCTACGGCTTGCGAAGCCAGGTTCGACGCGCCGGGGTCTCTATCCCCTCCAACATCGCGGAAGGACAAGCGAGGCAGGGGACCAAGGAGTTCCTCCATTACCTGTCGATCGCGTACGCCTCGCTTGCAGAAGTCGAGACCCAGATCATCATCGCGCAGCGACTGAGATACTTGACCGATGAGAGCGCCAACGCACTTCTCGATCAGGCTGCGGAGATCGGTCGTCTGCTCAACGGCCTGCGAAACGCACTGGGTTCCCCGCACTGACCACTGGCCACTGTCCCCTGACCACTGCTCAAAGGGAGCAAACATGTCCATCCTGCTCCTCAACGAAGACGAAGTTCGGCAGCTTCTCCGCATGGACGACGCGATTGACGCCGTCGAAACGGTGCTGCGCAAGCACGCGCTCGACGAGGCGCAGAACATCCCGCGCACGCGCTGCCAGACCGACCACGCCATGATGCACGTCCTGTCGGCGTCGGCCAAGGGGCTGAACGCGATGGGCTACAAGGCGTACTGCACGTCGAAGCAAGGGGCGAACTTCCACGTCGGCCTGTTCGACGGCAAGACCGGGCAATTGCAAGCCATCCTGCAAGCCGACTGGCTCGGCCAGGTGCGCACCGGGGCGGCCAGCGGCGTCGCGACGAAGCATCTCGCCCGGCCCGACGCCGCCACCGTCGGCTTGTTCGGCGCCGGCAAGCAGGCCTGCACGCAGCTCCTCGCCGTCTGCGCGGTCCGCAAGATCCGCTCGATCAGCGTCTACGGCCGCGACGAGCAGCGCCGCGTTCAATTCTGCCAGGAAATGACAGCGCTGTGTCACTGCGACGTGGTCCCCGTCGCGCAGCCCGAGTTGGCCGCGCGCGACATGGACATCATCGTCACCGCAACGAGCAGCCGCGACCCGGTGTTGCGGGGCGAATGGATCGCCGACGGGACGCACCTGAACGTGGTCGGCTCGAACTTCCTCAGCAAAGCCGAGATCGACGTGGCGGCGGTGAAGCGAGCCGGCAAGATCTTCGTCGACAGCAAGGACCAGGCCCGCCAGGAAGCCGGCGACTTCGCCGCCGCGCTGGAGAACGGCTCGCTGCAATGGTCCAACGTTCATGAACTGGGGCAGTTGTTGACCGGGCGCGCGATCGGCCGCGAAAGCCCCGGCGAGGTGACGCTGTTCAAGTCGCTCGGCATCGGCCTGGAGGACGTCGCCGTCGCCGCGCGTGTGGTCGCGAAAGCGAAAGCGGAAGGCGTGGGGCGCGTCGTGGAGTGGTGATGGCGTGACGCTTCCAAGCCCCAGGATGAGCGCAGCGATTCCTGGGGGTGAATGGTCGCAAGATTCGACCCCCACCAATCGCTTCGCTCATGGTGGGGCTTGCATGTGTTTGTTTTTTCACCGCAATCGTCAACAGGAGCGCACGCATGGCCGCCAACACGTCGCGTCGCAGGTTCGTGCAGGCGTGCGCCGTCGCTCCGCTGCTGGGACTTCCCGCGCACGCCGGCGAGCCTCGGCGCCGGCCCCGCGTCGCGGTCGTCTACACGACGTGCTACCACCGCTCGCACGCCCATGTGATCCTGGAGAACTTCCTCCGGCCTTACCTGTTCAATGGCCGGATGACGACGCCCAGCGTCGAAGTGGTGTCGCTCTACTCCGACCAGACGTCGCGGGAGCGGCCCGACCTGACCAGCGACATCGCCCGGCAGTTCCGCCTGCCGATCCACCGCACCATCGCTGACGCCCTCACCTTGCGAGGCAACGAACTGGCGGTCGACGCCGTCCTCTCCATCGGCGAGCACGGCGACTACCCGACCAACAACCTCGGCCAGCAGGAGTACCCGCGCAAGCGATTCTTCGACGAGGCGGTCGCCGTCATGCAGCGGAGCCGGCGCTTCGTCCCGTTCTTCAACGACAAGCACCTGTCGCACCGCTGGGACTGGGCCCGCGAGATGTTCGACACGGCCCAGAGGCTGCGCATCCCGCTCATGGCCGGCAGCTCCGTCCCGCTGGCGACGCGCCGCCCGGAGTTCGACCTGCCCGCGAACGCCGTCACCGACGAGGTGGTCAGCGTCCACGGCGGCCCGCTCGAACGCTACGACTTCCACGGCCTGGAGGTCTTGCAGTCCATCGTCGAAGCGCGGCGCGGCGGCGAGACCGGCATCCGCAGCGTCGAGTTCCTCCAGGGCGACGCGCTGTTCCAGGCCGCGCAGCAGGGGCGCTGGTCGCTGCCGCTCGCGGAGGCGGCGCTGGCGCTGGAGTTCCGCGACCGCGTGCCCGACCTGCGCCGCCCGCTCAACGGCGCCGAGCCGCACGGCGTGCTGGTGACGTACCGCGACGGCCTGCGGGCGACGGTGCTGCGCGTCGGCATGCGAGGCGCCCGCTGGCATTTCGCGTGCAGGCTCGCCAACGAACAGCGTCCGCGCGCGACCAGTTTCCATGTCGGCCCGTGGAACAACCGCTGCCTGTTCATGGTCCTGTCGAACGCGATCCAGTCGTTCTTCAACCAGCGAGTCTCACCCTATCCCGTCGAACGCACGCTGCTGACGACCGGCGCCCTGGAAGCCGCGATGCGCTCGCGCGGTGACGGGCGCCGCGTCGACACGCTGAACCTGCAGATCGCGTACGCGCCGCAGGATTTCCGCGCCTTCCGCGAGATGGGGCAGTCGTGGACGCTGCTGCCGGACGACGCGAAGGAGACGATGGGCGTCGCCGACCTGCCGGTGCGGCGCTAGGAGACGAGAATGGTCCGAATGCTCCAGTCGATCCTCAGAGTCTCCGTCGGAAAGTCATTGACGCGCCAAGCCCCAGGATGAGCGAAGCGATTCCTGGGGGTCACCCCCACCAATCGCGTTGCTCATGGTGGGGCTTGGCGTGGTGATCTCGATGTCCAGATTCCTGAATTGCATGTCACATCGATTCCATTTCATCCAGGTCGCGCAAACGCGGGCCGGCGTCGAACGTCGGTAAAGGAAGCGTCGCGGCCAGGCGCAACACTTCGTCGCGCGGCAGATCCTTGCGGACGCCCCAGCCGCGATGGACGGTGTAACCGCGCTTGAGAGCCAGGATTTCGCGGCGGGTTCGGCCTTTCGGGGCGTCGGGCCAGGGCTGCAGCTGTTCGTGCAGGTCGAAGAAGGCGGGCAGAATCGTGCGGAGGTAGTCCCAGTAGGGCGGATTGTCGGTCTGCACGAAAAACATCCCGCCGCTTTCCAGGGCGGTGTGAAGTTGCGCCAAAAAGATGGGCGAAATGAGTCGCTTGTGCTTGTCGCCTGGGTGGTGGAACGGCTGCGGGTGGTAGCAGTGGAACTCGCGAATGGAGTCGCCGGGCGTATAATGCTGGACCAGTCGTTGGCCGTCGAGGGCGGCGAAGCGCAGATGGTTGAACCCGCGTTGGTTGCCGCGCCGGGTGGCGTAGCGGAGGACGAGGGGCAGCACATCGATGCCGAGGTGGTTGAAATCGGGCCGGAACAGGGCGCTACCGAGCAGGTAGCGGCCGTTGCCGCAGCCGATGTCGACGACGAGAGGGGCTGTCCGGCCAAAGAGTTGCGCGAAATCGAGCGGGCCGAGCGGCGGCAGCTTCTTCAGCGCGGTTTGCGTCCACAGGGAAGGGTCGAGGATTTCGCCGGGGATGGCGACGCCCAACTCCTTCTCAATGTTGCGGGAATTTTTCATCTCCGCTATTCTACTCACATTGGAAATGGTTGCATGTTGTTGTAGGATCGAGAGAGAACGCCCGCGATACGCGGTTTCCACAACATGAGCGGAAGCGAACGACTCCGGTTGCACGCACGATTTTGCCGATACGACCCAAATCCGAAACAGCGAGCGATACCATTTCGGCGCGTTTGAACATTCCAGCGAGGTTGCGATGAGCACGGGTCCGACGCCCCCGAACGACCAGGTCGAGCAAGCGCGACGGCAGATCAACCGCATCGCCGAGGACATCGCGCAGCTGTCCGAGAAGGAACTGGCGCCGCCGGAGTACTACGGCGAGTTCCTGCACGGCGTGCTGCTGGCGCTCCAGGGGGCCGCTGGCGCGGTCTGGCTGAAGACCGGGCAGAACAGCATCGAACTGCAAGCGCACATCAACTTCCTGACGCTCGCCATCGACCGCGACCCGGTCGGCAAGGGGATGCACGACCAGCTGCTGCACCAGGCGATGCAGCGTCCGCAGGGGGGCATCGTCGCGCCGCAGTCGAACCGGGGCAGCGGCGCGTCGCCGGACCAGCAGGCGGGCAACCCGACCGAATACGCCATCTTCTTCGCGCCGATCATCTACGAGAAGCAGGTCATCGGCCTGATCGAAGTCTTCCAGGAGCCGAACCGCCCGCAGCAGGCGCACCAGGGCTACCTGCAGTTCATGATGCGCATGGCCAGCCTCGCCTCCGCCTACACGCGCAACCACCAGATGCGGCAGATGGCGGGCCAGCAGCAGGTCTGGCTGAACCTCGAGAACTTCTCGCGCCTCATCCACGGCAGCCTCGACCCGACCCGCGTCGCCTACCACATCGCCAACGAGAGCCGGCGCCTCATCGAGTGCGACCGCGTAAGCGTCGCCGTTCGCGTCGGCGGGTCGGCGGAGGTCAAGGCGATCAGCGGCGCCGACGTGGTCGAGAAGCGGTCCAACCTCGTGTCGCTGATGCGCGCCCTTTTCGACGCCGTCCTCGACTGGGGCGAGAAGCTGTCGTTCACCGGCAAGAAGGACGAGTCGCTGCCCCCCGCCGTGCTGCACGCGCTCGACAACTACCTCGCCGAGAGCAACAGCAAACTTGTGGTTGTGCAGCCGCTGAAGGACGAACGCGACGAGGACAAGCACAAGAAGCCGCGCTCCGCGCTGATGATGGAGTGCTTCGAGCCGAAGGCGACGCCGGAGATCCTGATCGGCAAGCTCGACGTGGTCAGCCGGCATTGCTGCACCGCGTTGTACAATTCGGCCGAGCACCACCGCATCCCGATGCGGTTCCTGTGGATGCCGCTGGCGTACGTCCAGGACGGCCTCGGCGGCAAGGCGAAGGCGATCACCACCGCCGTCCTCGTCGGCGTGGCCGCCCTCGTGCTGGCGATGATCTACGTCCCCTACCCGCTCAAGATCGACGCCAAGGGGAACGTCATGCCGAAGGCCCACGGCTGGGTCTACGCGCCGACGCAGGGGCACATCCGCGAGATCAAGTCGAACCTCGTCTCCGGCAGCGTTGTCTTCCAGGGGCAGGAATTGATGACGCTGGAGGACCTGGAGCTGGGCAAGCAGATCACCGACCTCAGCCATGAGATCTCGGTCCTCGACCAGACCTCGCGGCAGATCCTCCCCGCGAACCAGCAGAGCGACCCCAGCCAGGTCGCCAAGATCGAGGAGGCGAAGATCACCGTGCAGGCGAAGCGGCAGCAGCTCGACAAGCTGATGCGCCGCACCAATTCCGAGCCGGACTCGCCGGGACGCTTCAAGATCAAGGCCCCGTTCACCGGCGTCGTGCTGAACACGAACTTCCGCGAGAACCTGCTGGGGCGCTTCGTCAAGCCGAACGAGCAGCTCATCCACATCGGCGCGGTCGAGCTCAAGAACCCGCGCCTCAGCGAGTGGGAAGTCGAGCTGAAGATCCCGCAGAAGCACGTCGGCCACATCCTGGAGGCGTTCAAGAGCCTGGGGCCGAACGCGGAGCTGGACGTCGACCTGCTGCTGATGTCGCAGACGCAGTCGGTCTACCGGGCGAAACTGCGCAAGGACCGCCTCGCGGCCCAGGCGAACCCGAACCGCGACGACAACAACGAGCCGGAGCCGGTCGTCATGGCCTGGGCGCGCATCACCGGCGAGGACATCCCTGAAGACGAGCGCGTCCCGCTGTCGCTGCTGCTCAGCGGCACCGAGGTCCATTCCCGCGTCCGCTGCGGCACCCGCGCCATGGGCTACTCGCTCTTCTACGGCGTCTTCGAGTTCCTGTACGAGAAGCTCGTGTTCTTCTTCTAGGATTGGTCAAGCCCCACCATGAGCGAAGCGATTGGTGGGGGTCGGAACCCCCAGGAATCGCGTTGCTCATCCTGGGGCTTGCATGGAAATGAATCGCTCTCGCGTTTCGGTCGATCTGGGAGAACTGCCATGTTCCGCATCCTGTTCGGCATCCTCGTCGGCGTGGCCCTGTTCGTCGTCGGCATGCGCTACCTCAATCCACCGATTGAGCCGTCCAAGACCGGCGACAGCAAGGTCGCGTCCGGCGTGCCGGTGACGCAGGAGAGCAGTCTCGGCTCGTGGCTGTACAGCCCGGCGGAGTACCCCCCTTCGGAAGTGACGCTGGTGAAGGGCGCCGATCCGATCGTGATCTACGGGCATCTGTCGCCGCTGGAGACGCAGGACGCTCCCAGCCGCGTCAACGGGCAGCTCCTGTTCGTCGGCGAGCGGGTCGAGGACGGGGCGGTGCAGGTCGCCGGGGCGGCGGCGTTCATGGCCGAGCCGTTCTACTTCGCGTCGATGAACCTCGGCGGCCTGGAGGACGTGTCGTTCTACCGCCGCGTCTACGACGGCGACATGGTCAGTGAAAACCAGGTGCTGGCGATGATCGACCCGACCAAGGCGGTCGGCGCCAAGCGCGAGAAGCAGGCGAAGATCCGTTACGCCGACTCCGAGGTCCAGTCGGCGGCGGCGGGAGCCGACGAAGGGCGATCACGCCACGCGCGTGCGGAATTTCTCTACAAGAACAAGCAGCTGTCTGCTGAGGAGTACGGCCAGGCGAAATACGCGATGATCAAACTCATCGCCGACTCGGAGGGGAAGAAGGAGTCTTACAAGGTCAGCCTCGTCGAGTTGGACCAGGCCCTCGCGGATGTCGCCTATCACGAGGTCCGCAGCAAACTGCCGTCCAAACGGGCGCTCATCAAGTCGATTCTGAAGCAGCGCGGCAACGCGGTGCGCGAAGGCGACACGGTCATGCAACTGCAGAGCCTCGACCGCCTGCTGGCCGAGGGGATGATGGAGGTGCAGTACCTGCAGCCGCTCCAGGCGCGCGGCGGCAAGATCACCGCCACCATCGAACCCACCCAGGTCGAACGCCGCCTGCGCGTGCTGCGCGGCCACCGCGGCGACGTGACCAGCGTGGCGGTGTCGCAGTCGGCCAACGACAAGACCGCCGAGCCGCTCATCGTGTCGGGGAGCGACGACCAAACCGTCTGCGTCTGGAAGCTCAACGTCGTCGGCCCGGTCCGCATGGTCGAGCAGAGTGCTGCGGTTCGTGTCGTCGCCTGCTCCCCTGCGACTTCGGGCCGCAACCTCGCCCTCGCGGGCTGCTCCGACGGCGCCATCACGCTCATCGACCTCGACGACGACAAGGCCGCTCCGACAACCCTGAAGTCGTCGCACGAGTCCCCCGTCACCGCGCTGGCGTTCAGCCCCGACGGGGCGTGGTTCGCCAGCGGCAGCGAGGACGGCGCGGTCGTGCTCTGGAAGACGAGCGAGACACAGCCCCGCTATCGCTTCGACGCCGAGCACGGCGTCGGCCAGCCGCACCAGAGCATGGTGACCTCGCTCAACTTCACGCCGCAGGGCTGCCTCGTGTCGGCCAGCCGCGACAGCTCGCTGCGCGTGTGGAAGCTGAAGGAGAAGGGGGCGGTCCTGCAGGGCAAGGTCATCACCGGCCGCGAGGGGAAC
>JAYSSW010000273.1:0-4516 GCA_043720335.1 Planctomycetia bacterium | reverse complement strand
TTGGGCGCATTTGACGAGGCGGTCGTACACCTTCTTCGCCACGTCCGCTTCGGGATGGCGGACGTAGTAGAAGACCTCGGCGAAATCGGGCACGACGTTCGGAGCGCCGCCGCCGTCGGTGATGACGTGGTGGATGCGCGTGAAGTCGGGCGTGTGCTCGCGCAGGAGTTGGGCGGCGTGGTTGGTCAGCTCGACGGCGTCGAGCGCGGAGCGACCCTTCTCCGGCGAGCCGGCCGCGTGGGCGCTCAGGCCGTGGAAGCGGAACTTGACGGCGATGCGCGCGAGGTTCGAGCGCTCGCCCGCGCGGTTGCGGCTCGCTGGATGCCAGTGCAGCACCGCGTCGCAGTCCTTGAACAGCCCTTCGCGGACCATGAACACGCGGGCGCTGCCTCCTTCCTCGGCCGGGCAGCCGTAGAAGCGCAGCGTCCCCTTGACGCGGCCCGCCTTCATCTCCTCGGCCAGCGCGAGGCACGCCGACATCGACGCGACGCCGAACAGGTGGTGGCCGCAGCCGTGCCCGCCGTTGGTCTCCGGGCGCGGCTTGCGGAACGGGACGGCGTCCTGCGACAGCCCCGGCAGCGCGTCGTACTCCCCCATGATGCCAATGACCGGCCTGCCCGACCCGATGGTCGCGGTGAAGGCGGTCGGGATCTTGGCGACGCCGCGCTCGACCTTGAATCCGGCTGCTTCGAGCGTGTCCGCGAGCAGCTTGGCCGAGCGCGTCTCCTGGTAGCCCGGCTCCGCCCAGCCCCAGATCTTGCGGGCCAGCTCCCACGACGCGTCGCCACGCCGCAGGATCGACGCGCTGAGCGGATCATCCTGCGCACAGGCCGCAGCGGTGAACGCGAACAGGCAGACCAGCGCGAGCGATCGCGCGGATGCGAAGGGAATGATTTTCATGGGGAAGCTTCGCTGGAAAGGGATCGGGTCAGGCAACATCGTTCTTCGGCATGCGCAGTTCGCGGCAGGTGGTCTCGTAGGCAGCTTCAAGGTCAAGTTTCACGCAAGGGCCGTCCTTGAGCCAGAAGGGCAGCGTCGGCAATGACTGGCCGAGCGTCAATTCGTTGAGCCAAATTTGCAGGTGATTGCCGTCGGGCTGAGGAGCGGGCCGGTACGACGCAGCCCAAAGATCAGGCTGCTCGACCTCGAGTGCGATGTTGGCGACGCGCTGCGTCAGTTCGCGATGCAGTTCCGCGTGTCGAGCCGTTACGACATCGACGACGACAAGCCCGATTGCCTGGTGCAGATAGGACGAACATTTCGACAAGAACGCGTTGCGGTGCTCGGGTCGATCCTTGTTGGCGGGGCTGACGAGTTCCAGGCACCCCGCGATTTCCGCGCCCCCTTCCTTGCGGTAGACCAGAACTTCAACCACATCGGTCACGATGGCGAGCGGGACCTTCATGCTGGGAGCGGGCGGATTCCAGGATTCGCCGCCGTAGTCCGACGCATCCTCGTCGAAAGCAGCGACGTCGATCTCGATGCCGAACTGCACGTTCGGCTCCGCGAAAAAGCCGTCGGGCAGCACGCGGTTGAGCGCCGAAGCAAGAAACGTCGCCCAGGCATTGTGGAACGAATGCCAGTGGCGGTAGTTCGCGAGATGGTCACGAAAATGGTCGCGCAGCGGCATGGCTCACTCCAGGAGGTTCGAGATCACCTGGCCGTCGCAGAGGGTCAGCGGGCGGTTGAGGCGGTCGCGGATTTCGAGGCGGGGGTCGACGCCGAGCAGGTGGTAGATCGTGGCCGCGAGGTCGGCGGGGGGCGTCGGATTCGACGCGGGCTGCGAGGCGTAGCGGTCGCTGGAGCCGTGCACCGCCCCGCCGCGCACGCCGCCGCCGGCGAGGACGCTGGTGAAGACCTGGCCCCAGTGGTCGCGGCCGTCGCGTCCTGCGCCGGCGCCGCCGACCACGGACTGCCCCACGCGCGGCGTGCGGCCCATCTCGCCGGTCCAGACGACGAGCGTCTCGTCGAGCATGCCGCGCTGTTCAAGATCGTCGAGCAGCGCGGAGAAGGCCATGTCGGTGACGGGGCACAGGCGTTCGCGCAGGTCGATGAAGTTGCGGTTGTGCGTGTCCCAGTAGACCGAGACGTTGGTGATGCCGTCGTTGGGCCAGAACACGGTGACGATCGGCACGCCTGCTTCGACGAGCCGGCGGGCCTGGAGCACCGATTGCCCGTGGATGTTCATGCCATAGCGCTCACGAACCGAACGCGGCTCCTGCGACAAATCGAAGGCCCGCGTCGCCTGCGGCGTGGCCAACAGGTTGAAGGCGCGGTCGTAGTGGGAGCGCATCGCCTGCACGTCGTCGTGCCGTTCCAGGCTGCGCACCTGTTGTTCGATGCTGTGCAGGAGCTGCTGCCGACCGCCGGTGCGAAGCGCGGTCGTTTCGGCGTGCAGCGCGAACTCGCCGACGCGGTAGTCGGGGAGCGAAGCGTCGGCGTCGATGCGCATCGGGTTGTGGAGCGGCCCCAGCCAGCCCGCGCCTTGGCCGTGGCTTTGTTCGACGAAGCGCGGGGCGCCGTTGGGGACGACCGGCATCATCGAGACGTTGGGGGGCAGCGGTCCCCTGCCCCGCCCCAGCCGCGACAGGATCGCGCCGTAGTTGGGCCAGTCGTCGGCGAGGTTGGCGCGCGGGTTCGGCTTGCCCGTCAGCAAAAGATGCGTCGCGGAGGTGTGGTCGACATCGCCGTGCGTCATCGAGCGGATCAGCGCGAGCTTGTGGGCGCGCTGGGCGAGCCGAGGCAGATGCTCGCAGATCTGCAGGCCGGGGACGGTGGTGGAGATGGGCCGAAACTCGCCGCGATAGATGTCGGGCGCGTCGGGCTTCATGTCCCAGGTGTCCTGCTGGGCGGGGCCGCCCCACATGAACAGGAGGATGCACGCCTTGGCGCGGGCGGGCTGCGTGCCGGCGTGCAGCAGCCGGGGCAGGCCGAGGCCGAACAGGCTCAGCGCCCCGGCCCGCAGGAACTCGCGCCGGTGGATCGTCGGGTCGAAGCATGCGGACGGATTCATCGCTTGGCTCAGCTCTTGTATAGGGTCACTTCTTTTCGGCGAGCTTCTTCAATTCGCTCTGGGCCGCCTCGGTGCCGTAGCCCAGGCCCGCGACCAAGCCGGCGTACTCGCGCAGCTCGGCGATTTTCTTCTCGTCGTCGCCGGCCCATTTGTTCATGTCGTCGATGACCATCTTCACCTTCTCCGCGCTGTTGTCCTTCTGGATCAACTGGCGCATCAGCTTCTGCAGCTTTGGCGACTTGGCGTCGCCCTTGCCCTTGCGCTCCTTCTTTTCCTCCTTCTCCTCCTTGGGGGGATCTTTGCCCAGCACCTTCGCCATCGCTTCGATGACCTTGCGGGCGTCCTTGCCGTTGGGATCGACGAGGGCGAAGTTCCCGACGACCTTGTTGTCCTTGGCGACCAGCACCGTCAGCGTCACCTTGTCGTTCAGGCCGTAGGCGGCGGGGCCGTCCTTGCCTTCGAGGCAGATGCCGACGTTCGTCTGCAGGTTGAGCGAGTTCTGGGCCCGCTTGAGGAACTCCTCGGTCTTGTCCTTGTCCTCGGTGAGCCAGACGATGTGCGACGCGAGCTTGTCGTTCTCGGCGGCGTACTTGTCGACCGGGCGCAGGAACTGCAGGCCGGGCCGGGTGATCTTGTGGACGAAGATGAGCAGCGTCGGTTCCCCCTTGGTCTTCTCCAGGAACTTCAGCTCCTTGCCGGCGTCGCCGCCGCTGAAGGCGTGAAGCTTGAACTCGCCCAGCTTGTCGCCAACGAGGGGGCCGGACGGGAACGAGTCGCCTGCTGTCAGCACGCTGGCGGCCAACATCATCACAGGTGCGAGAAGCATCGGACACTCCTTCGGAATAACGGCGACCATAACCACCATCATGCCACGCCCAGCGGCCAAAAGGAATCGCCAAATGTCCACCGGGCGGAAAGGGGGACGATTCGGTTGCCTGGAACTCACCGCTGCGGTTGGCATCGCGACGAACCTCACGGAGCGAAGCCATGAAACTGCGACACGACGACATCGACATCGAAAACCTGCGTTTTGAACGACGGCTGCGACGCATCGAGCGCGACCTCGATCCCGAAGCCACCGCGAAGCCGCGCGGCGGCTACGACCTCGGCGGCAAGGTCGGCTTCGCCCTCTTCGCGGCGTCGATGGTCGTGGCGATGATCTTCTTCGTCATGGGCCTGCTGTTCGTGCCGACGATCTTCCTGATTTTCGTCACGTTCATCATCTGGTATGTCGGCGGCCTGGCCGTCGCGGCCATGAACGTGGCCGGCCTCGTCTTCTCGCTGGTCGGCATCGCGTTCAGCTTCCGCTCGACGCCCGCTCTGATGGGCAACCTCGGCAGCCTCTTCCTCAACGGCATGGTGGTCGGTGTCGCAGCCTGCTTCTACCGTCATTTGTTGTTTCGCTAACACTCATTCCTTGCGATGCTTCTTGCGGCTGGCGGCGTAGCCCTTCTCCAGTCCTGCCGTCAGTTCGTCCATGCCGTCCATGATGCGCTTCAGCTT
>JAYSSW010000272.1:0-2072 GCA_043720335.1 Planctomycetia bacterium | reverse complement strand
GGTCGCCCTTGATCTGCACCAGCGCGGCCTGCACGATCTTCTGCACGTTGGCGTCGTCGTCCTTCTCCAGCTTCGCCAGCGCGGGCAGGGCGGCCTTCGCGTCGGGGCCGATGTTGCTGAGCGCCCGAGCGGCGGTCATGCGGACGCGCGCCTCCTTGCTTTCCAGCGCCTTGACAAGCTCCGGCACCGCGTCCTTCGCCGGCGGGCCGGCCATCGCCAGCGTCTGGATGCACACCAGCCGCAGCGCGGGGGCGTCCTCCGTTTTCAGCAGATCGACGATCTGCCCGACCGCGTCGGGGCCGACCTGGAAGACCGTCTGGGCGGCGGTCGCGTGCAGGCCGCCGTCGCGCTGCTTCAGGATCTTGATCATTGCCGGGAACAGCACCTTCGCGTCCTTCTCAACCACACGAAGAGTCTGCAGCGCCTGGGCGCGGACGCTGTCGTCGGTGTCGTCGAGCGCAGCAACGAGGAGCTTGCTCGCCTTGGCCGCCTTGGCGCCGTAGCGGGCGATCGACGCGGCCGCCTGGCGGCGCACGCTGGCGTCCTTGTCGCCGAGAGCTTCGATGAAGATTGGCAGGACCACGTCTGCTTGCAGGCCGCGGATCGACAGGGCGTAGGCCGCCTGCGTCCGCAGCGCGAGGTTCTTCTCCTTGATCCCCGCCAGCAGGATCGGCTCGGCGAGGTCGGTCTCCAGGTTCAGTTCCGTCATCAGGCTCGCGGTGTTGATGCGCACCGACACGTTCTCGTGGCTGAGCGCCTTCTTCAGACCCGGACGCGGGTCGGCGCCAAGGTTCTGCAGCGTCTGGAAGCCGAGCATGCGCATCTGCGGGTCGTTGTCGACCAGCAGCTCGCTGACGTAAGGCTCGGCCAGCTTCGCGGCGGTCCCCATCTGGCGGATCGACTGGATCGCGGCCTGCCGGACGGCGAAGTCCTTGTCGCGGAGGGCGTAGCCGAGGCCGATGACGACCATCTTGTCGTTGACCTGCATGCCGCCGAGCATGGCCGCCGACTGACGGCGCATGTCGAGGTGCTTGCTGCCGAGCAGGTCGACCATCGTCGTCACCGACGCCGCCCCGACGCGCTGAAGCGACTGGATGGCGAGCTGGCGCACCTTGTCGTTGTCGCTGGCGGTCGCTTCGGTTAGGGCGGCGACGGCTGGCGCACCGATGCGGGCCAGCGAGTCGGCGGCGGCGATGGACGCGTCCTTCTCGGGGTTGAGCAGCAGCGCCTTCAGTTCGGGGATCGCGTCGGAAGCCGAGCTGCCGATGTCGCCGAGCGCCTTGATCGCCGTGTTGCGGAGCGCGTTCTTGTCGCTCTTGAGCGCCTTGGTCAGCGCCGGCACCGCCGCCTTGCCGAGCGCGGGGATCGCTTCCGCCGCTGCCGCTCGCACGCTTTCGTCGCTGTCGCCCAGCGCAGTGACGAGAGCATCGACGGCGAGCGCCGGTTCCGCGTCGATGCGGCCCAGGGCGAACGCCGCCTTGCGCTTGACCTGCGCCGACGTGTCGCCGAGTGCTTTGACGACGAGCGGCGTGGCGCTTTTCGCGGCCGGGCCGACGAACGCCAGGCCCCAGACGCCGTAGAAGCGCATGTCGGCGTCGGTCGAAGCCAGCAGCTTCGAGAGCGGCTCGATCGCCGGCTGGCCGATCTTCCCCAGCACGATCACGGCCTGCAGGCGGACGAACTCGTCCTTGGTTGGCAGCAGTTCGACGAGTGCCGGTATCGCGTCGGCCGCCTTGGCGCCGAGCGCTTCCAGTTCCTGGAACGCCTTCGTCTTCTCGGCCTCCCCCTTCTTCAAGTCGGCCACGATCTCGGTGATCGGGCGTGGCTGCTTCTGCGCTGTCGCCAGGCCCGGCGCGGCCAGGCAGAGCAGGGGGATCAACAGCAAGCGTCGGAGCATGGGGATGGTCCTTCCGTTGGATGGGTGCGCGACAGGGCATGCGTCATCAGTACGACGTGTTGTAACCGCAATTCGATTGCGTGCAAACGATGAAATGAAAGCCGGGAGAATTTGACCGTGGGGCACGATTCCATCGTGCCGGAAGCGCCAGGGCACGATGGAATCGTACCCCACG
>JAYSSW010000271.1:0-2074 GCA_043720335.1 Planctomycetia bacterium | reverse complement strand
AGGCGGGGCCCATCATCGCTTCGCAGGCGCTCTTGCACATTTTTTCACGATTCGCGATGATCCATGCCGATAACCGGGACGGATGCCCGGCAGAGCAGACCCACGGAAGGACAACGACGTGAGCGACTCCCTTCGGACCAACCACCTCCGCGAGCTGCGCGCCCACTGGCCCGTCTTCACCGCGTCGACGCTGCTGGTCGTGTTCATCGCGGGATTCCTGTACACGTACTACCGCCATCAACTGGAGCACGCCAAGCGGTTGCGGCCCATCGTCGAGGGGAAGCTGTACCGCTCCGGCTGCCTGACCGCCGACGGTTTACGCGACGCCATCAAGGAGTTGAAGATCAAGACGATCATCAATTTGATGGAGGAGTCGCCCGACCCGGACCTGGTGACGAGCCACCTGAACAGTCGGCGCGTGAAGGAAAGCGCGGTGTGCAAGGAGCTGGGGGTCCATCTGAAATTTTTGCACGTCGAAGTCCTGACGGACGATCCCGACGGGAAGAAGCAGCCGGCGACCCTCGCGAAGTATTTCGAGATTCTCGACGACCCGGCCAACTACCCGATCCTGCTGCACTGCAAGGCGGGCCTGCACCGCACCGGCGTGCTGGCGGCCGTCTACCGCATGGAGTACCAGGGCTGGACCCGGCAGGAGGCGATGAACGAGATGAAGTCGCACGGGTTCGGCCCGGCGGCGACCTCCGCCAACCTCTACGTGCAGCAGTACGTGCTGGGCTACCAGCCGCGCCAGCGCCACGTGGTGGACAACAACGGCCGAGCGATACAGATTCCGGGCGTGCTGGTGTCGCGGCCGAGGTAACGTGTCGTCAAGCCCGCTGCCGAAGTCGGCGGGGTGGAACCACGCGGTCGCTGAACCCCGCCGCCTTCGGCAGCGGGCTTGCATCCGAGCACGACAGGGCAGGAAGCCACGATGTTCTCGATCCTCGACCGGCAGCTGATCTACAACTACCTCAAGGCGTACTGCTTCGCGCTGGTGAGTTTGCTCGGGCTGTTCATCGTCGTCGATCTGTTCACCAACCTCGACGACTTCACCACGCAGAAGCAGTCGGTCCAGGGCGCGCTGCGGCACATCGGCGCCTACTACGGCTACAAGTCGTTCCAGATCTTCGACCGCCTGTGCGAAGCGGTGGTGCTGCTGGCGGCCATGTTCACCGTGACGTGGATGCAGCGCAACAACGAGATCCTGCCGTTCCTGTCAGCCGGCGTTTCGACACGGCGCGTCGTGCAGCCGGTGCTGGTGTCGGCGTTCTTCATGCTCAGCCTGAGCGTGCTGAACCAGGAGCTGGTGCTGCCCAACATCGACAGCTTCCTGGTCGAGAACCGCAGCAACCCCGAAGGCGACAAGGAGACCGAGGTCAAGGGCGCCTACGAGAGCAACGGCATCCACCTGTCCGGCAAGCTGGCGTACAAGAAGGAGCTGAAGGTCAAGGACTTCTTCACCGTCTTCCCCAACAGCCTCGGCAGCGAAGGACTGGTCACCTTGCAGGCGAAGGAGGCCTTCTATGTGCCGGCCAAGTTCGAGGACGGCAAGCAGGCGCCCCGGTCGGGCGGCTGGCTCCTCACCGGCACCACCCCCGCCGAACTCGGCAACTGGTCCCGCACCGACCTGCTCGACAACGACGTGGGCGTCGGCCGCTACTTCCTGTACACGCAGGACGTCGACTTCGCCACGCTGACCCGCCCGAAGAACTGGTTCAGCTTCATGAACACGTACCGCCTGCTGCGCGAGATGGACAGGCCGGACAACGCGCAGCAGGCGAACCTGGCGGTGATCTTCCACACGCGGCTGACGCGTCCGCTGCTGGGGATGATCCTGGTGCTGCTGGGCTTGTCGATCATCCTGCGCGACCAGAACCGCAACATCTTCATCAGCGCGGGCATGTGCCTGGGTCTGTGCGGGGCGTTCTTCGCGGCGTTGTTCGCCTGCCAGGCGCTGGGGAACGCGCAGCACCTGTCGCCGGCGTTCGCGGCGTGGCTGCCGGTGATCCTGTTCGGGCCGCTGTCGTTCGTGATGTTCGACGCCGTGCACACGTAGGGACGGGGGGCGGGGACG
>JAYSSW010000270.1:0-2078 GCA_043720335.1 Planctomycetia bacterium | reverse complement strand
GGGACGATAGTTCACGCGGTACGTCGTGCAGGGGACGTACTCCGCGCGCCATTCGGGCCGGTACGACGTGACGACGCACGTCTGGTAGGTGACGCACGGGGCCATGCCAACAGGCCCGCAGAAGAAGAACGCCTGGGCAGGCGCCGCCGACGCACCGAACAGCAGCACGCTGGCCGCGAAAAGAAGGAGCTTTTTCATGGTTGCAACCTCGCAAGTTGGTTGGAATGCGCTGACAACTCATTTTGACCGAGGGTTGTCACGGCTGCAACGGCAAAAGGGGCGGATGGGGCGGGATTTTCCGGCGCGTCCTCCGTCAATTCCGCAGCATGCCGAGCAACACGAGCGGGGCGAGCAGCACCACCGCCAGCAAGGTTGGCACGAACATGACCTTGCTTACGGAGTGCTTGGCGGTCAGGTGCGCCATGAGAGGCCGGACCAGGAGGGTGTCGAGTCCGCTGAGGGCGAGGAGGACACCGAGGGCGGCGCCGCGATGGTCGGGGAAGAGCTTGAGGGCGAGGCCGAGGAAGCCGGGCAGGAGGGGGCCGTAGCAGGCGCCGATCATCCAGAAGCCCAAGCTGCCGCTGCTCCACTCGTTGGCGCCGACGAGGTTGCCCATGCAGATGGCCGACACGAACAGCAGCACCGCGAGGAGCCAGATCTCGGAGGCCTGGCCGCTGGTGCGCTGGAAGTAGCCGACGAGCAGGCGCGAGCCGATGAAGGCCAGCCAGAAGACGAGCAGGCTGGCTTTGACGCCGCTGTCGCCGAAGCCGATCTGCTTGAGGAACGATTCGGGCCAGAATTCGAGGCAGTTCTCGATGGCGAAGTAGATCAGCACGATGAAGGCGATCAGCCAGAGGTGGGGCTGCGACAGGGCGAGGCCGATGCCGGTTTCGGGGAACGCAGG
Organism: Planctomycetia bacterium; assembly: GCA_043720335.1. Taxonomy (GTDB): domain Bacteria; phylum Planctomycetota; class Planctomycetia; order Gemmatales; family Gemmataceae; genus JAYSSW01. The sequence goes on along the minus strand of JAYSSW010000270.1, from coordinate 1,174 downwards.
CAGGACGTCGCTCATGGCGATCAGCCCCGCCGGAACGAGGAAGAGGAAGCCGAGGAAGAGCAGTCCCTGGCGCTGGCCCCACCATTTCTCAATGGCGGAGCAGGCGAGCGGGCCGAGCAGGGCGCCCAGGGCCACGAAGACGAAGCCGAAGTTGAGGGCGGCGGTGGCCGAGCCGCGGTAGCTGAGGGCGAGGGGCATCAGCTGGACGCAGGCGACGGCGATGCAGGAATAGGCGAGTCCGAGGGCGGCCAGGACGGCGACCAGGCCGCGCTGCGACTGCACGACGCCGAGCCAGGCGAGGAACAGGGTCGCCGCGACGAGGCCGAAGAACAGCACTTCCTTGTGCGCGGAGGGCCAGCGGTCCATGAGCAGGCCAGCGAGAGGCATGCCGGGGAGCCAGCAGGCGTAGAAGGCGAAGGTGAGCTTCTCGACGCGGTCTTCGCCGAGGGAGAGCCGCTGCGCCAGATTTTTCCGCAGGCTGTCCAGAAGCGAGGGGAGGAAGCCGACGGCGAGGCTGCTGACGACGGCGCTGGCGATCAAAGGGAGAGCGGACATGGAACATCCTTCTGCCGAAACCCCGGGTCTCCGACCTGGCCGCGCGTGGGGGTGGGGCAGAATGAGATTCGCGGCGGGCGGGGGTCGATTTCGAGGTCTCCGGTCAATTTTACGCAGAATCCGCCGCGCGGGGAAAAGAATTTGCCCCGCTCCCCTTGGTGATCGCGCCGCGATTGGTATAAAAATCCCTCTCAAAATCGCGCGCGGGATCCGTGAACCTCGTTTCCCCGGCGGCTGTCTTTTCCTAAGCTGATTCGGAAACGGCGGCGACCGGGGTGGGGCGTCCCCAGGGATCCAAGGCGGCGAACGAGCGGGCGGGCTGCGACGGGAAAACAGCTTGCAACGGCCTTGCGGAAATCCTATAACTCACCCCTTGCGGCCACGCTGGCGTAGCTCAACGGTAGAGCACTGGTTTTGTAAACCAGCGGTTGTGGGTTCGATTCCCTCCGCCAGCTCCTTGCTCGGGGCCGGTGGAATCATGGGCAGGTGGCCGAGCGGCCAATGGCATCAGACTGTAAATCTGACGGTTTACACCTACGGGGGTTCAAATCCCTCCCTGCCCACTTCTTGAAGCGATTGCTGGCGGATGTGCCGCCGGAATCATAGATTGTCGGAGTCG
>JAYSSW010000269.1:0-4532 GCA_043720335.1 Planctomycetia bacterium | reverse complement strand
GCGGGCTTACACCGCGCCGCTCGCCGTTGCAATCAATGGAAGTTCAACGAACGGTTCAACCATCCCTCGAAGGAGAATGCAATGCGGCACGCGATCGCGGTCGGGCTGGCACTGGCTTTGGGAGCGGGCGTGAAGGCTGATGTAGCAGGGCCCCCCGCCCCGGGCCCGGAACGGATCGCGCTGGCCGACTTCATCGGCGTCGTCCGCGTCGTCGGCTTCGAGCCGCAGGACGTGGAAGCCAAGTTGAACGGCCAGGGAGCGTTGGCGAAACACCGCGTGGCGGCGGTGCAGGTGGTCGAGCCGCTCAAGGGGCCGAAGGACGCGAAGACGATCCGCGTCGCGTTCGTGCCGCCGATGGCCGAGGGACCGCGCTTCCGCCCGAACTTCAACATGGAACTGCAGGCCGGCAAGGTCGGCATCCTCTTCGTCCGCAAGCACCCCGGGCAGGATCTCTACTACGGCACGCTGGCGTTCGACTTCGTCGAGAAGCTGCCCGACGACCCGAACGCGAAGAACCCGCCGCGCTCGTTCTTCAGCTACGACTTCCCCAGCACGCTGGCCGACGCGAAGCGGCGCGTGAAGCTGCTGGACAATCTGACAGAAAGTTTGAAGTCGAAGGACGCCGCCGAGCGCCACCTGACCGCGCAGATGCTGGTGGCGCGCTACCGCACGGCGCGCGGCCCCGGCGCCAAGCAGGAGCCGATCTCCGCCGACGAGACGAAGCAGATCGTGTCGGCCATCCTTAGCGCCGACTGGAAGCAGCCCGCGTCGATGGAGCACCCGTTCTACACGTTCAGCCGCCTGGGCCTGACCGCGAAGGACGGCTGGACGCAGCCCGCCCGCATCGGCAGCCTGGCCGAAGTGCAGACGCTGGCCCAGACGTGGTTCATGGGCAAGGGCCAGGACTACCGCCTGCTGCGCTTCGTGGACTGAAGCGATCAAATGGCTGGCGCCTTGCCAATTGTCAGCGGATGGCTCCCCAAGCCGCTCCCCTGGGGAGCGGAATTCATGTTCCACCGATACATGATTGCGTGATCCGCAGCACTGCAAGGCGGCTCCGCTTCGCGGTCGCCGAGGTCCGCTCCCCAGGGGAGCGGCTTGGGATCGAACGTTCAGCATTCGACAGGTCGATCGTGAAATGATGAACCTCGAACGACGGCTGGCCGCTGGCGACATCGCGGAGGTGAAGCCCACAGCGGGATGAGCAGGTGGTCATCTGCGTTGCTGCGTTGGCCGCCTGCTCGCCGTGGTGGCGTGGTCAGAGGGGGGCGTAGTCGCCGGACGCGACTTTCGAATCGATCAGCGTGCGGTCCAGCCCGGTCATGACGTCGCGCATCAGCCGGTAGACGCCTCCCTGCGGGTCGAAATAGGCCGAATGGACGCCGCGGTTCGAGGTGCCCGCCGGAAAGAACGGCGAGCAGTCGAGCTGCCAGACGTTGTCGGGGACCGGAACATCAAGGTCAAGCCCGCTGCGGCCCAGGCGGCGCTTGCCGAAATGCTTCGCCCCCGCCGACAGACCCAGCGTGGCGTCCCTGGGCGAGTACAGGCTCGTGATCCGATACGCGAGGTTGGCCACGGCGTCCCCATCGGAGCGGTCCACCGTTTCGCCGCTGCGGAACAGGTCGTTGTCCACGTCGGCGGCGATCATCAGCAGCTGGTTGACCAGGCTGAGCAGGAGCGGCTGGTTCTTGCGGTCCCAGAGGGTCTTCAGCCCCTTCTGCACGACGTAGTTTCCCATGCTGTGCGCGAAGAAGGTGATCTTGGCCCGGCACGCCTTGTCCTCGTCCGCCGCCGCCGCCTCCTGGCGCGCCCGCGTGTCCTCGTACAGCCGCGTCAGCAGGTCCGCGAACGACTCGGCGCTGCGGACGGCGTCCTGGCGGTCGGGAAGGTAGTTGGTCGACATCCCGTCGGAAGGCCAGCTGAACAGCACGCAGATCCCCATCGAGTCGGCGCCTTCAAACAGCGCGTCGCAGACCTCCTGGTAACGGCGGCAGGCGGCGGCCCAGGTGTTGTTGAAGCCGTGCACCACCAGCCCCAGGTGTTTCTGCTCCTCGTGCAGGCCAGGGTCGGTGATGAGCGGGAACGCCCCCGTCGCCACCACGAGCAGCTTGGAGAACTGCGTCGGGTTGTAGCGGTTCCAGTTCGCGAAGTCGTCGAGGGCACCGCCTTCGCTGGCCCAGTAGCTCAGGCTGGCGGCGCGGTCGCCAAGTCCGTTGTCCTGCACGTTTCGGTTCGACACCATGTAATATTTCGTCGCCATGTGGGGCACCCGGCAAGGAAGGAAAGCGGTCTCGACGCGCCCTTACGATAGCCGAGGGCTGGCCCTTTAGGCAAACGAATAAACCTAGTGCATCGTCGCGTCCTGGCGCCGCTGGAGTTCGACTCGCGCTTCGGGATCCCGCGTCGCCCCGGTCATGGCTGCATCGGCAGCGTCAGCTTCAGCCGCTTGCCGTCGCGCAGCACCTGCACCGCGACCGTGTCGCCGATCCTGCGCTCGGTGAGGGCGTGCCGCAGCAGGTCCGATTCGCGCAGCAGGTCGTCGCGGCCGTCGAAGCCGACGAGTACGTCGTCCTTGCGGAATCCGGCTTTCTGGGCGGCGGCGTGCGGGCCGAACTGCCCGACGTGCTTCGCCCGCAGCGCCATCGCGCCGTCGGGAATCTTCGCCTTCACGCGCTCCTCCGGCGACAACGCTTCGAGCAGCATGCCGCCCGTCCCCATGCGGCGCAGGCCCCAGCTCGACGCGCGCCACGAGATGTCGTCGCGCTGCCTCCAGCCTTTCGGCAGGCTCAGCGTCAATGAGGCAACTTTGCCGTCGCGCAGCACCTCCGCCTTCAGCTCCGCGCCGTCGGCAGAGGCGCCATGCAGCACCCATTGCACGTCGGCGATCGACAGCAGCGGCTGGCCGCCCAGCAGCGTGATCGCGTCGCCTCGTTTGAAACCCGACTTGTCCGCCGGGGAATTCTCCTCCAACTCCTTCAAGGTCGCCTTCTCGCGCGGGTCGAGGATCAGCCCGACACTTTTCGGGTGCGGGTACGGGAACAGCACGCTCTCGGGGATCGGCTCCTTCTTCTCGCGCAGCCACTGCCGCTGGGCGTCGCCGATCTGGTGGCAGTGGATGCAGCTCGCCACCACCTTCCCCTTGAAGTCGATCTCCGACGTGTACTTCCCCTTCAGCAGCGGGTACTGCTCCGGCGTCGCGAACGGCGGGGCGGCGCCCTTGCGGCCCGCCAGCAGCGCCTGGTTCTTCGGGTAGCCCGCGTGCAGGTCGAGCGCTCCTTGCAGCGCCTTCGCCAGCCCTTCGACCGACACGTCGTCCGACCACGACGTGCGGTGCGACCGCGTGCCGTACCTGCCGTAGATCGTCCCGTCGGCGTTCATCAGGAACGCCGCGAACGACTGGTCGGTGTCGAACTGGAACAGCGACAGGTCCAGCCCGTTCGCCGAAACCAGCCTCACGCGCGTGAACTTCTCCAGCAGCGGCTTGACGCGCGGGTCGTCGTTGACGAGTTCGTCGTCGAGCTTGACGCACTCGTCGCACGGGACGCAGCGCAGCAGCACAAGCATCGGCTTGCCGTCCTTCTTCGATTCGGCGATCCCTTTGGCCAGGTCGTTGTAGATCCACAGCCCGTCCGCCTCGACCTTCTTGCGGTCGTTGCGAACCTTGTCCTCGCGTGTCTGGGCGCTGGCGAAACTCGCCAAACCCAGCCACGCCACCAGCAACAGTGCCATCACGCGGCGCATCGAATATCCCCCGGAAAAAGTGCTACTTCAGGATCGCGTCGACGACGTTGCCGTGGACGTCGGTGAGTCGGAAGTCGCGGCCCTGGAAGCGGTAGGTGAGGCGCAGGTGGTCGAGGCCGAGCAGGTGCAGGATCGTCGCTTGCACGTCGTGCATGTGGACGCGGTCGCAGGTCGGGGCGAAACCGAACTCGTCGGTCTCGCCAAGGCTGACGCCGGGCTTGATCCCGCCGCCGGCGAACCACATCGTGAAGGCGTCGATGTGGTGGTTGCGGCCGACGGTGTCGCGGTTCTCGCCCATCGGGGTGCGGCCGAACTCGCCGCCCCAGACGACGAGCGTGTTGTCGAGCAGGCCGCGTTGCTTCAGGTCGCGGATCAAGGCGGCGCAGGGGCGGTCGGTTTCGCGGCAGCGGTTGTCGACACCGTCGGTGATGGTGTTGCCCGCCTCGCCGTGGTGGTCCCAGTCGGTGTGGTAGAGCTGGATGAAGCGCGTGCCGCGCTCCACCAATCGACGAGCCAACAGACAGTTGTTGGCGAACGAAGGCCGCGACGGGTCGGCGCCGTACAGGTCGAGCGTTTGTCGCGTTTCGCCCTGCAAGTCGATCAGCTCCGGGGCGCTGGTCTGCATGCGGTAGGCCATCTCGTAGGAGGCGATCCGGGTGGCGATCTCCGGGTCGCCGGTGGCCGCGAGGCGTTCGGCGTTCAGGTCGCGGATGGCGTCGAGCGCGCGACGTTGGCTGCGTGGGTTGATCCCGCTCGGGCTGGCGAGGTCGAGGATCGGATCGGCCCCGTTG
>JAYSSW010000268.1:0-2079 GCA_043720335.1 Planctomycetia bacterium | reverse complement strand
CCGGCGTGGCGACGAGCAGCGACGTGTCGACGTTCGCCTCGCGCAGCAGGTCGGCGACGATGCGGCCGAACACGTCGTCGCCGACCCGCCCGGCGATGGCGACGCGCTTCTCCATCTTGGCGAGGTCGGTCGCCGCGTTGGCGGCGCAGCCCCCGATGGTGAGCAGCATGCCGTCGGTAGCAACAAGCTCGCCGGCGTCCGGCATCCGCGCGATCGGCGTGCAGACATGGTCCGCGACGATCACCCCCGCGCACAAGACATCGATGTTCATCCGTCCGCCCTGTGGTAGCTTCGAATTTTGGAAACGATGGTTGGCTTTTCTATGCTTCGCGCGGCCAGAAACGATCCCGCACCCCACGAACCCTGAGCGCAAGCGACGGGATCGCAGCGAGCCATGCAGGACGAATATTCTCGTTCCGCGTGCCGACAAGCGATCCCGTCGCTTGCGCTCAGGGTTGGTTGGGCGACCGCGTTTCGCCTTTCTTCGGCGCCGCGACGGCGGCGCGGACGTGGGCGATCACGTCGGCCATGTCCTGCACCGACAGATCCTTCTCCATCCCGTCGGGCATCAGCGACTTGCCGGTGCTGACCAGCTCGTCGAGTTGGTTGCGCAGCAGGTCGTGCTTCTTGCCGTCGGACGAGACGAGGGTGAGCGTGGTGCTGGTTTCGCTGGCGATCATGCCGGTCAGGGTCAGTCCTTCCTTCGTGATGGCGAGGTAGTTGAGGTAGCGCGATTCGACGGCCCGGTTCGGGTCGAGGATGGCGGCGAGCAGCGTTTGCGGCGAGCGGTCGGCGAGCGAGGCGAGTTCGGGGCCGACGTGGCTGCCGACTTCGCCGAGCCGATGGCAGGCGGCGCACTTGGCGGCGAACAGCTTCGCCCCGCGTTTGGCGTCGGCCTGGTCGGGGTACTCCAGCCAGTAGCGGCTGACGGCCAAATCGCGGTCGGCGTCGCTGGCGCTGGCGAACAGCTTCTTCGCGGCTTTGCGGAGGCCGTCGTCGGGATGGCTCAACAGGACCTGCCGCTGAGCCGCTTCGAGTTCGGCGGGCAGCACCTCCTTGCGTTCGATCGCGTCGAGCAGGTGCCGCGACCACAGCGCGTACGACAGCAGCACGCCGGCGGCCTGCGATCGCAGCGCGGGGGTGTAGCCTTTCCACGGCTTGAGCAGCAGCCGCGTGTCGAGCTTGTCGCTCTTGCCGAGCGAGACGATCACCGCGCGCTGCACGCGGTCAGGGGTGCGCGGGTTCAACTGGGCCGCCAGCAGCTTGTGGTACTGCGCGTTCTGGCTGATCGCGTCGACGACGGCGAGCGCCACCGGTTCCGGCGTGAGGTCGTTGAGCAGTCCCGCCAGTGCCGCGTGGTGCTTCGGGCTGTTCCCCAGCATCCGCACGACCGACAGCATCACGTCGTCCGGCACCTTCCGCGCCGCCAGCTTCGCGACCACCTGGAAATCCGCCTCGTCGTCGTTCAGGCCGCGCCCGAGAAAGCGCAACGAAAGGGCCAGGTCGCCGGTCGACGCCTTCGGGTCGCGGATCGTCCGAAGCGCCAGCCGGTTCACGACCAGGGCGGCGGCGCGCAGGTTCTTCGTCCCGACGGGGTCGTCCCCTTTGCGCAGCAAGTCGGTCAGCTTGGTTCGGCCAGCGTCGAGATTGTCGAGCAAGTCGGCGAAGGACCGCAACTGCGACAGCGTTGCCTCATCACCAGCCCGACGGATCTGGCTGCTTGTCAGGGCCAGCACGCTTTGCCGGTCGTCGTGCTGTCGAGTGAGGCGATACAGCGTCGCCAGTTGCAGATTGGACAGGTTTTCGGGAGCTTCCACTGCACGGACCACGTCCAGCAGATTCCGCGCGTGAAGCGAACTATTGATGGCCGCAGTGAGGTAGCGATCGCTTCGGTGCCTTTCCATGAGTATCCCGAGCATCGAGACGTATCTGCCAGAAATCGAACGACCAAGGGTGTAGCAGAGCTGCAACTGAATATAGTCAACGGCCCGCGACAGGGCTAGAAGTGCGGGTTTTGCGCGAGCAGACTGGAATCCGGTGGTTTTGCCGAGGGAGTCTTGCTGGGCTGATCGGAAGTTG
>JAYSSW010000267.1:0-4534 GCA_043720335.1 Planctomycetia bacterium | reverse complement strand
GCCGTTCCCTCTTCCTGCGCCGCCGCGCGGTTTTCCTCGCTTCGCGCTTCGGGCTCAGGGGCCGTCACCCCTCGCGTTTCACGTCGCGGGCGATCATCGCGAGGACGGCGTCCTGCCACGACAGCGGCAGCCATTGCAGCATGCGCAGCCGCCAGATCGGGAACCACGGGAACGCGTGGTAGAGCTTCCGCCGCTCGATCGCCCAGACGATCTGGCGGATGGCGGCGTCGAGCGGCATCAGGTCGGGCAGCCGGTCGTGCAGGCCGTCGGTCATGGCGGTGCGGATCCAGCTGGGGCAGATCGTCGTGACGTGCAGGCCGAGCGGGCGGACCTCCACGCGCAGCCCGTCCATGAACGCGTTCACCCCCGCCTTGCTCGCGCAGTAGCCGAGCATGCGCGGCATCCCCCGGATCGACGCGATGCTGGAGATCGCCACGACGTGGCCGGCCTTCCGCTCGAGCATCCCAGGCAGCACGGCGGCGACGCTGTTGACCACGCCCAGCAGATTCACGTTCACCGCCCGCGCCACGTCGTCGGCGTTCAACGACAGCGCCGACGTCTCGACGCCGATCCCCGCGTTGGCGACCAGCAGATCGACCGGCCCAAGCTGGCGCTGCACCTCGGCGACGGCGGCACGCATCGCGTCGGGCCGCGTCACGTCGGCGAGGGTCCAGACGCACTCGCCGTGCTTCGAGCGAATCGCTTCGGCGAGCGCGTCCAGCCCATCGGGCTTCCGGTCGACGGCCGCGATGGCGTAGCCGCGTGCAGCCAGCGCCAACGCGAGCGCCGAGCCGACGCCGCCGCCCGCCCCGGTGATGAGTGCCACCCGCTTCGCCATGCGTTCCCCCGTGGTTTTCCAGGGCGATTCTATGGGAAAGCCGTGTCAGGCTCGAACCTCATCGGTCATGCGGCGTGTGCCGGTGCCAGCCGTGCTCAAACGCGAGGAACATGGCGAAGCCCGTCAGCAGCAGGCCGATGCCGACACACGGCATGAAGGCCAGCACGATCGTCATGAGGCACAGAATGCCGGAACATTTCACACAAGCCGTGATGCTGGTCACGAGCAGCAGCGTAAGCCCGGATCGCGTCAGCTTGCCCTGGCCCAAACGAGGCGCGGCGAATTCCGAATCGGAATCGACGGGATAGCGCGGCAGCGAAACCCACCCCTCGTTCATGACGCGATCCTTCCGCCAGGCCGACATGCCCACGACGGCCCGAGCGCCGTTGCAGCGTCAACCGGAGAATCGCAGCATTCCGCAACCGCGAATGGTTCGGCGACCAAGATCGCTCGCCAAGGCGCGAACTTCTTCGCCCCCGTGAAATGACCGGGTTCAACAGGCGTCAGTCCGGCAGCGGGCGGCGCACGCCTTTGCTCTTGAGCGTCTCCAGCCGCGCGGCGGCTTCGGCGTTGTTCGGGTCGCGGATCAGGATCCACTCGTACATCGTATAGGCTCGGTCGGGGTGCCCCATCATCTCGTTGAGCGTGGCCATCTCCACCAGCGCTCGCGGGTTGTGCGGCTCCAGCGACAGCGCCTGCTGCAGCCGGCCCTGCGCCGACGGGATCGCCCGCTCCTGCCGCAGTCGCCAGGCGTCGAGGACGTAGGCGTCGGCGCAGTTCGGCTCGGCGGCGAGCCATTCCTGGATCATCTTGTTCGCCTGGTCCTTCTGCTGCACGCGGTACTGCAAGGCGGCCAGCGCCATGCGGGCGTCGGCGTGCTTGGGGCTGCGCTCCAGGCAGGTGCGGTAGTACTGCTCGGCGTGCGGCGCGTCGCCGAGCCGGTCGTAGCACTGGCCGATGTTGTAGAGCAGGGCGGCGTCCTGCGGCTGGAGCGTCAGGGCCGAGTCGAAGCTGTCGAGGGCGTTGCGGTAGTCGCCGCGCGCGAAGAGCTGGACGCCGTCGTCGTTGAAGTCGCGGAAGCGCTCGTTCGTGGAGGCGACGCAGCCGGCCAGTGTCACGCAGAGGATCAGAAGTCGGCAGCCCGGACGGGACATGGACAAGCTCCCTTTCGCAAGGAGCGCGCACCATAGGCGCAGAGCAAGGAAAAAGGAAGCTCAATCGGCGGCGGGCTGGGAGGAATGGGAGGACGAAGCAGCAGGCTCGCTCGCTAGAACGTGACGTAAAGCCCGCTGCCGGTCGCCTCGCATTCGGCGAGCAGTTCGAGGAAGCGGTCGAGCGACCCGCGCTGGTAGTCCTCCAAGTCGGGCAGGTCGAAACCGCGCGCGCGGGCCAGCGACGCGGCGACCTGCTGCGGCGTCTGGAAGCAAGATCCCTGCCGGCCCGGATCGAAGGTGGCGAACGGCTCGCCCCGAAGCGCCGCCTGGTCTTCGGGAGGCAGCCTCGCGTCGATGGTGCGCCACTGGTCCCAGAGGCCGCGGTCGTCGGTCGGGTCGTAGAAGCGCGTCATCGCGAAGTCGGCGAGTTCCTGCACGTCGCGGCTGCGCAGCATCTCCTCCCAGTCCACGGTCAACGGCTCCCCCTCGTAGGGGTCCGCGAGATCGTCGAGGTTCGCGTCGATGTACCGGACCAGCGCGTCGGTGTCGCCGCTGGCGAGGGCTGCGGGCAGAAGCGTGTGCAGCTCGTCCTGCACGAACTCGGTCCAGTCGAAAACGAACGCTTTGTGGGACATCGACATGAGGGGCCTCGCAGGGGGGATCCATCGCTGCCACTTCGTTCGCAAGCCCCAGGATGAGCAACGCGATTCCTGGGGGTTCGACCCGCGCCGTCTTCGACGGCGGGCTTGACATCGTCCACGGACGCGACCCCCACCAATCGCTTCGCTCATGGTGGGGCTTGCCGCCCTTTCTATCGGCACGGGCTTCCTCGATGTGGTCGCGCTACCGTTTCGCTTCCTCGCACACGGCCAGAGCCATGACGGCGAAGGCGGTGCCGGCGTGGCTGAGGTAGTGCTTGTTGTCGCGGTTGAGCGAGCGGGCGAACCAGCGGCCGCTCTCGCGTTGGTTCGCTTTCAGCCAGGCGACGCCTTCCTGCACACCAGGGTCGTTTGTGGGCACGCCGGCGCGGCGGAGGACGTAGACGACGAAGCCGGTGCCGTAGCCGTCGCTGGTGAGCGGGTCCTGTTCGAGCTGGTCGGCCCGTTTCCAGTCCTTGTCGCCGAGCGCCGCCGCCGACCAGCCGCCGTCGGGGCGCTGCGTGGCGGCGAGTTCCTTGACGATGGCCTGCTTCTCGTCGGCGCTCAGGAAGCCATCGAGATGGGTCGCTGCCCAGAGCGTCATCGCCTTGTGGTGCAGGTTCTGCGGCGGGTTCTTCTGGAGATACGCACGGATGCCGGCCAGCCCTTTCTGTGCGGTCTCCGTTTTCGCGTAGTCGCCGGGGGCGACGCCGACGGCGAGCAGGGCGAGGGTGGCGCCGTAGTGGTCGTCGTTCTCCATCGGGGGCCAGTTGCATTTGAACCACGACCAGCCGCCGTCGGGGCGCTGCACGGTCCACATGCGGTCGAGGGCGGTCTTCGTCAGCGGGTGCAGCTGCTTGGTGGTGTGGGCGTCGTTGAACGCCAGGGCGGCGGCGCTGGCGACCACCTCGGCGTCCCAGCGCGGCTTCTTGTCGGGCCAGCGTTTGCTGACCATGCTTTCCAGCTCCTCGCGGATCCTGTCGTGGGCGGGCGACTTCGCCGACACGAGGGGCCGGGCGTAGAGGTAGGCGAAGTTGGTGTGGCAGGAGAAGCAGTTCTGCTTGGCCTGCCAGGCGAGCGACGCCGCGTCGAGGAAATCGACCGCCTTGCCCAGCGAGAACGCCTTGGCGAGCGGCTCGTCCTTGCGGCTGTCGGCGGGCGCCTTGAAGTTGGCGGGCGTGACCGGCTCGTCGGCGCGGCCCGCCGAAGCCAGCAGCCACGCCGCCAGCCCGGCCCAGCAAACGATGCGCGAGGGATTCATCGGGGATGCTCCGTCGAAGATTTTGAACGCCGCGAAATGTACCACGCGCAGCGACGACGGGCCAGCGATTTTCGCTTGACAGCTCCTGCGGGCGACTTGACAATCCTTCTGGTCCGCGACCTGCGTGCAACGAGGCTTGGTTTGGCTGCGTCCGTTCGACGGGAAAAAGGACGCGGATCTCCCTGTGTTCCCGACGTGGGGTTCTGGCGTCAACATCAGAATGGCTGAGAAACACTTCGGGAATCGCTGAGGATCGCAGACGTTGCGAAGCAATTGCTTGCGGGTGGGGCAAATCATTCGGCGGCGAAGCGAGGGGTTATGAACGATCAGCAGGCGGAAGAGATCATCCGGCAACTGAAGCGGATCAATGGCGGCCTGACCACGGTGGGCCTTCTCCTTTTCGGACTGTTCGTCGGCATGGTGGTCCTGTTTGCCCGGCTAGCGCAAGGCCCGTGACGTTGTCGCCGCCGAACCAGGCGGCCCCACCCGGCCGCGGCCGCCATGCGGGAGCAGCACCGCACCACGATGAGGTCGGCGAGGCCGGTCGCGCGTCGCAATGCGGGCGGGAAGTGGTAAAATGGCGGGATGACCCACGATCCACGCCACGAGCCGGGAAAAGCCACCTTCATGGCCGACAAGACCC
>JAYSSW010000266.1:0-9464 GCA_043720335.1 Planctomycetia bacterium | reverse complement strand
CATGCCCATGCAAGGGAAGATCGCAATTCTAGCAGCGAAGTCATGCTGCTGAAGACGTTTCGTTGCAGATTCTCGACCGCTGGTGAGACAAACCAGATCACAACAATCAACATGCTTGCCGCCTCAAGTTCGTAGACAACGCGAGCGACATCGGGTAAGCTCCATCCACTTGGGATCGTTTGTCCCAGGAATCCTTGGGGGGATACCATGTTTCCGAAACCGTCGAACCAATTCACGCGCCGCCAACTTCTGCAAGCAGGAGGCATCGGCGCCTTGGCGATGGGCGCGCACGGCTCCGTGTCCGCCAGCGTCAACGCCGAGCGCGGCCTCCGCAATGGAGCCGCCGAGCGGTCGTGCATCTTCGTGCTGCTCTGTGGCGGGCCTAGCCAGCTCGACACCTGGGACCTCAAGCCCGACGCCCCGGAGGACATCCGCGGCCCCTACCGGCCCGCCGCCTCCGCCGTCCCCGGCATGCGCATCAGCGAACTGCACACGCGCCTTTCCACCATGACGCAGCACTTCACGCTGATCCGTTCGATGACGCACATCGGCAACATCAGCAACCACTTCGACGCGATGCACCACCTCCTCAGCGGACAGGTCTCCGCGCCCCCCGATTCGCCCTACCTCGGCTCGATCCTGTCGCGCGTCCGACCCAGCGAGCGCAACATCGCCAACTACGTCTGGCTCATCCGCTGCGTCGGCGATCCCGTGTTCTGCGCCCCCAACATCGGCTCCGGCGGACATCTGGGCGCGCAGTACATGCCCCTCTTCGTCGGCGCCGCCAACAACCACCCGGCGATGCCCAGTTTCCGCGCTCCCGACGAACTTCAGCCCGCGGTGTCGGCGGAGCGGCTGCAGGAACGCCGTCGCCTGCTCGACATGGTGAACCCCGCCGCCAGCGCCAGCGATCCGAACCGCGCGACGCGCGACTGGGATTCGCTGCAGCGCCGCGCCATCGAACTGACCAACGGCGAAGGCGGACGCGAGGTGTTTGACCTGAACCGCGAGTCCGCCCGGGTGCGCGAGCGCTACGGCATGCACCCGCTCGGCCAAAACCTGCTGTTGGCGAGGCGCCTCGTCGAATCGGGCGTCAGCTTCGTCACCGTCAACGGCTGGACCGGCTCCGCGCCGGGACAGGCCGGCGGCGGTCCCCCCGCCTCCAGCTGGGACATGCACGGCAGCGAGATGGGCATGGGCAACGCCTTCGGCAACGGCTCCTACGGCATGGGCTGGTGCCTCCCCTGCCTCGACGAAGGCCTGTCCGCACTCCTCACCGACCTCCGCGAACGTGGCATGCTCGAAAGCACCCTCGTCGTCGTCATGGGCGAGTTCGGCCGCACCCCGCGCATCAACCAGCCCAACCTCCAACCGGGCCGGCAGCACTGGCCGTCGTGCTGGTCCGCGATCCTCGCCGGCGGCGGCGTTCGCGGCGGCGCGGTCTACGGCGAATCCGACCGCATCGGCGCCTACGTCAAGGACCGCCCCGTCCAGGTCCAGGATCTCGGCGCCACCATCTTCCACGCCATGAACGTCCCCGCCGAGACCCGCATGGGCCGCGACGGCTTCACGCGCCCCGTCAGCACCGGCCAACCGCTGCTTGACCTGTTTTGATCCAAGCCCTCCCCGTTTAGCGCCCGCTTGTCCCGTCGGCATCGTCAACGCCGTTCCTCAACCTGAACGGACTTGGCATTCCGAGCTTGCAGGTTCAATGCGGGCGCAAACGAAGCCCCCTCGGCTTGAACTTCCCGTGTCCTTGCCGCCTTCGACTCGGCTTGTTTCTGTTTCGCCGAATGGGTAGTTGTTGTCCCAATCGACAATCTCCCCATGCCTTCCCTCGGCGACGGGACGAGAACAGGGTCCACCTACCGGCAAGGATTCCCATGAAGGGCAAGACGATCTTCATCACCGGCGGCGCCGGGTTCATCGGCTCCACGCTGGTAGGCCGGCTGATCGAGGACAACCGCGTCGTCGTCTACGACAACCTGCGCCGCAACGCGCTGAAGGACCAGCCGTTCCGCGACCACAAGAACCTCGAAGTCATCGAAGGCGACATTCTCGACTTCGACCGGCTCTCGCAAGCCATGCAGGGCGCCGACTACATCGTCCACTGCGCCGCCATCGCTGGCATCGACACCGTCATCAAAAGCCCCGTCACCACGATGCGAGTCAACGTGGTCGGCTCGGCCAACGTGCTCGAAGCCGCCTCGCGCCTCAACCGTGTCGAGCGCGTCGTGTGCTTCTCCACCAGCGAGATCTTCGGGCAGCACGCCTTCCGCTCCAAGGAGGCCGACAGCGCCGTCACCGGCACCGTCGGCGAAGCGCGCTGGACCTACGGCGTGTCGAAGCTGGCCGAGGAGCACCTCGCCATCGCCTACCACCACGAGAAGTGGCTGCCGACCACCGTCGTCCGCCCGTTCAACATCTACGGCCCCGGCCAGGTCGGCGAAGGCGCCCTGCGCAACTTCATCCAGCGCGCCCTCGACAACGCCCCCATCGAGATCCACGGCGACGGCACGCAGATCCGCGCCTGGTGCTACGTCGACGACATGGTCGAGGGCGTGCTCCTCGTGCTGCGCCATCCGCGCGCCGTAGGCGAGTCGTTCAACATCGGCAACCAGCGCGCCGTCACCACCATCTACGGCCTGGCGAACACCGTGATCCGTGTGCTCGGCTCGAAGTCGCCGATCCTGTTCAGCCGCAAGGACTACGTCGACGTCGAGCTGCGCGTGCCGTCGGTGCAGAAGTCGCGCGAGCTGCTCGGTTTCGAGGCAAAAGTCGACCTGGAGGAAGGCATCCGCCGCACCGCCGAGTTCTACGCCGGGGCCAGCAGGAGGCTGTCGGCATGATTCGGCTGCACGTTCCACCCTTGGAGCCTGCCGACGCGCATGAAGTCAACTCGGTCCTCGACAGCGGCTTTCTTGTGCAAGGCGCCCGCGTGGCCGAGTTCGAGCAGGCGTTCGCGAAGCAGGTCGGCGTGGCGCACGCCGTCGCGGTCACGAACTGCACGGCCGCGCTGCACCTGGCGCTGCTCGCGCTCGACGTGCGGCCCGGCGACCTCGTGCCCGTCACGACGTACTCCTGGCTGGCGACCGCGAATGTGATCGAACTGTGCGGCGCGCAGCCGGTCTTCATCGACATCACCGCCGACACGCAGTCAATGGACCCCGCGCGCTTGGCCGAAACTTTGAAACGGCTGATGGCGAACGACGAGACGCGCCGCCGCGTGCGCGCCGTGCTGCCGGTCCACGCTTTCGGGCAGATGGCCGACATGCCGGCGCTGCTCGAAATCACGGGCCGCTACGGGCTGCCCGTCGTCGAGGACGCCGCCTGCGCGATGGGTGCAGGCATGGCTGGGAAATCGGCAGGCGCTTGGGGCGTGATGGGCTGCTTCAGCTTCCACCCGCGCAAGGCGATCACGACCGGCGAAGGGGGCATGCTCTCGACCGACGACCCGGTGCTGGTCCGCCGGCTGCGTGCTCTGCGCAACCACGGCCTCGACCCCGATTCCGCGACGCTCGACTTCGTCCTGCCCGGCATGAACTGCCGCATGACCGAGTTCCAGGCAGCGCTCGGCTTGGCCCAGTTGAGGCGGTTCGACGCGATCCTGGCCCAGCGGCGCGCGCTCGCCGCACGCTACGACGCCATGCTGCACGAAACGCCCGTGCGGCCGCCGGTGCATGTGAACGGCCGCACGCCAGTGTACCAGTCGTATGTCGTGCAGCTTCCAAATCATGCAGCGCCACGACGCGCCGAGATCATCGCGAGCCTGAAATCGCACGGCATCGAGACGACCATCGGCACCTGGCACATGCCCATGACGACCTACTACCGCACGCGCTACGGCTATCGGCCCGGCGACTTCCCGGTCACCGACCAGGTGTTCCAATCTTCGCTGACATTGCCGTTGCACCACCGCCTGAGCGAAGCCGACCAGCGCGAAGTCGTCAGTCGGCTGCTGCAGGAATGCGAGCGATGACCAACTCGACCCGTCGGGAGGACATGACCATGCCGCGTTCGCACGGCAGCGGCGAATATCGGCTCGACCAGTTCGCCCGACTCGGCGAAGGTACCGTCCTCGAGCCGGGCGTTCTCGTCTTCCACCCGGAGAACATCGAGATTGGCGCCGGGGTGTACGTCGGGCATCAAACGATCTTGAAGGGCTATCACAAGAACCGCATGTCCATCGGCGACGGAACATGGATCGGTCAGCAGTGCTTCCTGCACAGTGCGGGCGGCCTGGTCATCGGCTGCAACGTCGGCATCGGTCCTGGGGTGCGGATCATCACCTCGATCCACGAAGAGGAAGGGACCGGAAAAGCCATCCTGCACAGCCGGCTGCGATTCGCCCCGGTGGTGATCGAAGACGACGTGGACCTCGGCGTCGGTGCGGTCGTGCTGCCCGGCGTGACGATCGGGCGAGGCGCCCAGGTCGGCGCCGGCGCTGTAGTCAGCCGCGACGTGCCGGCCTTCGCGGTGGCGGCCGGCGTCCCCGCCAAGGTGATACGGTTTCGTCCGACCGCGGCGGAAGTCGCGTCCAAGCAGTGCGGTTGAATCGTTCCCGGCCCGGCTTCCAGGTAGAACGGATCGCCATGATTTTTCGACAACCCATTCTTGGACGCGGCCTGCGGGTCGTCATGTTCAGCAACCTCTTCCCGCCCGTCGTCAGCGGATCGGCGACGCAGAGCAGCCTGCTCGCGCGCGAGCTGACGAAGCGCGGCTGCGAGGTGGCCGTCGTCACCGCCCGCGTGATCCCGGAGAGCGAGCCGTACGAAGTGTCGCACGGCGTGCACATCCACCGCCTGCCCGCGCTGCGGCTGCCTCGCATGCCGATCGCGCTCAATTTCCCCTGGCTGAACTGCACGTTCACGCCGGCGAACTGGAAGCGCATCCAGGCGATCCTCGACGCGCACCGGCCCGACGTGATGCACCTGCACAACCACATGTTCGACCTCGCGTTCAGCGCAGCACTCGCGAAGCGCCGCCGCCACGTGCCACTCGTGGTCACGATCCACACGATGATCAAGCACGCGCGGAGCATGTTCAACCTGCTGCTCTGCCCGCTCGACCGCGTCCTGCTGCGGCGCGCGGTGATCGACCAGTCCGACGCGGTGCTGTGCCCCGACCAGAACATCCACGACTACGTGACCGAAGCGTTCCGCCGGCCCGACGCGGAGATCGTCCCCTACGGCATCACGAACGCGGCGCCCGCCGACCCGGCGCTCGTCGAACAACTCATGACCTGCCACGGACTGCATGGCAAGCGCGTCATCTTGTCGCTGGGTCACATCCACGAGATTCGCAACCGCAAGACGTTGATCGAAGCGCTGCCACACGTCCACAGGACGACGCCGGAAACGGTGCTGCTGCTGGTCGGCGCGGTCGCCAGCGAGACGCCGGCCAAGCTGGCGCGATCGCTGGGCGTGAGCGATTCGGTGCGTTTCACCGGCGCGGTGCCGCACGAGCACGTCTCGGCGTACCTGCAGTTGGCCGACCTGGAAGCGCACTGGCTGAACCAGGACGTGCCAGAGAAGACGTCGCTGGGCATCGCGTCGCTGGAGGCGATGAGCGCCGGGCGCGTGGTCCTCGCCGCCGCGAACGAGAACACCTACGGCCCCGGCATCCTGCGCGACGGCGAGAACCTGGTGCTGGTCGATCCGCACGACGCGCAGCGGCTGGCGGCGACGCTGGTTGAGTTGCTGCACGACGACCCGCGCCGCGCCGCCATCGGTCTTTGTGCGAGCCAGACGATTCGCGGCCATTTCTCGTGGGATCGCATCTGCGAGAAGACGCTGGCTGTGTACCATCGCCTCGCCGGTGAGCCGCAGGCGACGAGGCGCGCGGCCTGAGCCGGGCGGCGGGAGCAGGGAAGCCATGACCGACGGAACCGACAAGCCGAGGATCGGCGCGAATCTCACGTGGCTCGCGATGCTGCTTGGCGCCGTCGTGCTCGCCGTGTTTTTCGTGCAGGCCCACACCCGTTCCAACGACGACTACACGAAGGACTGGCCCGCGTTCCTCCAGCGCTGCTTGTTCGAGGAGCAGCCGCGCGGCAACTGGCCCGCGAACTTCGACCGCCTGCTCGAAGCCGAGGACGCGACGAACGCTCTCTCCGCCGGCTCGGGCTGGCAGGACGTTCCAGTCGCGCACTACTCCGGCCAGCACGCCGTCGCCGCATCCCAGCCGAATGCTTCACTTCAATGGTCGTGCGATCTGGAGCCGGGCTCGTATGAAGTGACGCTCGTCGTCTGGGCCTACAAGCAAGGCGATGACAACGAAGTGGAGCTGAAAGTCGGTTCGTGGTCGAAGCTCTGCACCTGGGGCAGCGACGAAAACGACGGGCTGCGACGCATCACCCACCGTTTCCGGCTGCATGAAAAATCCGCGGCGGTCCAGCTTCAAACCAAGCGCGTCGGCCAACCCGCCATTGTCATCGACGCGGTCACGCTGACCCGCGTGGAAGGCTCGGCCGCTTGGCGCGGCGTCGTCCCGTGCGTGCTCGCCGTGCTGGCGGTGATCGGCTTCGCGAGCTGCGGCGGGGCGTTCGTGCTGCGTCGCGTCGCGCTTGGCGCGGTCGCCGACCCGTTCCTGCGCCTCGTGTTCTCGGCGGCGCTCGGCCTGGGTCTGCTCGCCGTCACAGCCACCATTCTTGGCATCGTGCACGGCTTCCATCGCTGGAGCGTCGGCGCACTGGCGCTGGCGTGCGTGATCGCGGGGGGTCGCACGTTGTTCGACGACGTGCGCGCATGGCTCAAGTCGCTGCGAGCCGAAACGGGGTGGGCGTGGATGCTGGCGTGCACGCCGCTCGCCTTGTTGACGACGCTGCTGATGGTCGCGTCGCTGACGCCGGCGGCGGGGGTCGATTCGCAGATCTACCACCTGCCGATCGCGCGCTGGCTCATCAACGACGGCGGCTTCGACCATCACCCCTATCAGATCAGTTGGGCGTACCCGCACCACATCTCGAATCTTTTCGCCGTCGGCCAACTGCTCTGGGACGACGCCTACTTCCGCACCGCCCAGTTCTTCCACGCCTGCCTGGGAACGCTTTGGCTGATGTCCGTCTACGGCCTGGGCAAGACGTGGTTCGGCCCGCGCTCCGGGCTGGTCGCGGCCACGCTCTGCCTGGGCATGGAAGGGGTCTTCTTCCAGTTCAACGCGGCACTCGTCGATCTCGGCTTCTCGCTGTTCAGCACCGGCGTGCTGCTGACGCTTCTGCTCGCGCTCAAGGCGAACAGCGACGCCGAGCGCTGGCGCTGCTTCGTGCTGGGGGCGATGCTGGCGGGCGTCGCCGCCGGGTGCAAGGTGAACGGCCCGACGGTGGCCATCGCCTACGCGCTCGCCGTCGCCTGTTGGTTCGCGACGCAGCGGCGCGGCTGGGCGGCGCTCGGCAGCTTCGCGATGATCGGCGCGATCGCGCTACTGCTGGCGCTGCCGATGTACTTCAAGAACTGGCTGGTCTGGGGCAACCCCCTCTACCCGTTCCTCACGCCGTTCGCCAACCGCGACCTCGCCCCCGACTTCGTGCGCGGCCTGGTCGGCGGCAACCACGTCGGCAACTACTGGCCCGCCTCCGTGTCGCCCTTCGCCTGGCCCTACGCCTGGGCGATGAAACGCTTCGTCGATCCGCTGTCGCCCGGCACGGCGTTCCTGGTCGGCATCGCGGTGCTGCTGACGCTGGGGCGCGCCTGGTGGAAGCAGTACTGGCCGATGCTGCTGTGCGTCGCGGTGCTGCTGGCCTTCTGGATCGCGATCAGCCCGCTCACGCGCTTCGCCTATCCGTGTCTCGCGGTGCTGCTCGCCGCCGCCGCCGCGCCGCTGCACCTGCGCGGCTCCGCCTGGCTGCGCGGCGCAATCCCGCTCGTCCTGCTGCTGGCGGCCGCGCCGGTATGGCTGGTCGAAGGGCCGGCACTGCGTGCGCGAATCGGACACATCGTGCGTGGCGACTCGAACCACGGCTACGTCTACGACCTGCTGCGCCGCCACGCTTCGGCCAAGTTCGCGCCGCCGATGCAGGGGTTGCGCGCGCTGAACGAGGAGCATCGCCACGAGCCTTTCGCGGGCCGCACGCTGATCGACTCCAACCTGGCAGGCTACGCCGAGTTCCCCACGATCCCTGGCATCTACTACTTCAAGACGCAGATGTACGAGCGCGACCTCTACGAGCCGACGGTTGCGACGAAGGAGTTCTACCCGCACCTCTACGCCATCCGGGGAACGTCGCGCGAATGGCTTCAGGAACTCGCCGGCCGGCTGAAGGTGCAGCGCGTCCTGCTCAACAAGGGCAACTACGCCGCAGGCGTCGACGACGCCCCGCGCCGCATCGACCACGTCCTCGACGAGTTCGTGCGCGAAGGGCTGGCGCGCCGGCAGGAGTTCTCCGACTCGACTCTCTACGTCTTCGATCCGGCCCAGGTGCAGCGCTGGCTGAACGAACCGCAAACGCGACCCGTGGAAAAGGAAGCTCGTCGATGAACCTTCTGCGCATCGGCGTGAGCCTCGCCCTCGTCGGCTTGCTTGCCTGGCGTCTCAACTGGAACGCGATGGCCAGCGTGCTCGTCGGCGTGCGCCTCGGCTGGTGCATGGCCGCGCTGGCGCTGACACTCGCCATCCAGGCGCTGTGCGTGCGCCGCTGGCAGCTCTTCGTCACCGAGTTCGGCCTGGAGTCGGCGTACCGCCCGCTGCTGCGCTACGCGTTCATCGGCGCCTGGTTCAATCTCGTCCTGCCGACCTCGGTCGGCGGCGACGTGCTGCGCGTCTGGTACCTGGCGAAGAACAGCGGCCGGCGTCTCGCGGCGCTGGCGACCGTGTTCCTCGACCGGCTCAGCGGACTGCTCGTCCTGGTCTGCGTCGGCGGCGTGGCGGCCCTGTTTTCGCCGCAGCCCTTGTCGCTCGCCACGCACGCAATCATCTGGGGATCGCTGGCCGGTGCGGTGCTGGGGCTGGCGAGCCTGCCGCTGCTGCAGCGCTGGCCGCGCTTCGCCGACCGCTTCGCGTCGCAGCTCCGCACGCTGAAGCGCGTCTGCCGCAGCCCTGGGCTGATTGTGCGAACGACGCTCCTCGCGATGGTGATCCAGATCGCCAACGTGGTGCAGGTCTACCTGCTCGGCCAGGCGCTCGGCTTGTCGATCCCGCCGGTCTTCTACGGCGTCCTCGTGCCGCTCGTGTCGCTGCTGGCGTTCCTGCCGATCAGCATCAACGGCATCGGCGTGCGCGAAGGCTCGCTTGTGTTCCTGCTCGCACCGCTGGGCATCGAAGCCGCGTCGGCCCTGTCGCTGTCGCTGCTCTGGTTCTCGATGTCGGTCGCGACGGGAACGCTCGGCGGCGCGGTCTATCTCGCCGGTGGCCGGCAACACGAACCGCCTGCGACGTTGGACGCGCCTCCGCTGGAAGGGGATCAACAACGCCGCGCCGCGTGAAGTGCCGTCTCGCGCTGGAAATCGCCGCTTGCGGTCAGTCGGTCG
>JAYSSW010000265.1:0-4535 GCA_043720335.1 Planctomycetia bacterium | reverse complement strand
CCTGCGATCCCCTCGCTTGCGCTCAGGGTTGGTGTGGGCAAGGCACGAGAGCATGCGATTTTGCCCGACACGCTGCGGACGAGCCAAGGGGCCGATTTCCATTTGACTCGCTGGCAACCGATTCTACGATAAAACACGGCAACCATCGATTTCGACCCAAACACGCCAAGGCTGTCCCCCATGCCGATCCTTCTGACCTGCGAATGTGGCAAGAAACTGCGTGTCAACGACGAGTCGGCTGGCAAGCGGGTGCGCTGCCCCAGCTGCAAAGCGATCCTCCAGGCCCCCGCGAAAGCTCCCGCCGAAACCGAAGCGCCGCCGCCGAAAGCCAAGAGCCGCCCCGCCCCGGTCGAGGACGACCGCGCCGACGACGAGCCGCCGCGCAAGCCCGTGAAATCGAAGTCGCGCGACGACGACGAGGAGGATCGGCCGCGTAAGGCGAAGTCGCGCGACGACGAAGAAGACGAGAATGACGACCGCCCCCGCAGGCGCGACAATCCGCGGAACGATTCCCCGGCCAAACCGTCGTCAGGCAGGCTGCTGGTCCTCCTCGGCGTCGGCGTGCTGCTGCTCGCCGGCGGCAGCGTCGCCATCTGGCTGCTGACCCGCGACGACGGCGGCGCCGGCGCCAAGGTAGGCGGCGGCGGACCCGCCGCCAGCAAGGACCAGCTCGTCGGCATCTGGCAGGTCGACATCGACGCCACCAAGGCCGCCAACCCGCAGAACTGGCAGCGCGCCTTCGCCAAGCACGCCTTCGAATTGAACAAGGACGGCAGTTTCCGACAGATGCTCAACTTCCAGGCGCCGATCGAGCCTGACAAGGGCACTTGGAAGATCGTCCAGCAGGACAAGGTCGCTTTCAAGGTCGAACTGACCCGCCCCAACGCCTCGGCCCCCACCTCGCAGATCTGGCTCGTGCCCAAGGGCGCCGACACGCTGTTCCTCGACCCGCGCGCAGCCGGCTTCCCCACCACCGTGATGAAGCGCGTGCAGCAGTTCCCTACACCGGCGGGCAGCGAGCCGGTCGATCCCAAGCCGCCCGTCGAACCCAAGAAGCCTGCCGAGCCCGCCGTGTTCACGCCGCGCGCCGAGTTCCTTCACGGCGACGGGGATAAGAAGTCCGAGCGAGACGTCCTGGAGATGCGCCTGTCCCGCGACGGCCGTCGTCTCTCGCTTTGGAGCGATGGACCGGGCGACGGAGTCGCGTACACCGGCAAGGTCCAGATCTGGGACGTCTCCGGCGATCCCAAGAAAGTGAAGCAACATACCGGCTCGATGCACGCGATGTCACCCGATGGCAGCCGCTTGCTATGGCGGCCACCGGCGTCGCCGGATCTGTGCGTGATGGAGGCCGACACCGGCAAGGTGATCACAAAGATCGGCAATCGCTACGGCGAAGTGTTCTTTCCGTCGAACGACACCGTCTGGGAGATTCAGTCCCGCTTCGGCGAGAGTGCAAAAAAGAAGATGCTGGAGATCTACCGGTACGACGCTGACACGGGCAAGCGAAGCGCCTACACGCTCGGCGATGACAACCGCGGCTACTTCGCGCCATACTTCCAGGAAGCCGCCGAATTCCACTTCATCACGCGATTCAACAAGCTTCTCGTATGGGACTCGAAGTCGCAGAAGATGAAAGAGGAGATCCCGCTCCAGCCACAGCTCAAGCAGGGCGAAAAACTCGACATCTACAGCAGCGACGTCGCGGTCAGCTCCGACGGCAAATGGCTGGTGACGACGGTCACGACACGCGACACGGTTGCAACGCGGGCCTTCGACCTCACCAACCTCGCCAACTCGAAGGACATCCCGTTCAAGGGCGTTTTCCAGCACCAGTTCGTTCCAGGCCGGCACGTCGTGCTGAGCAGCGTGCATCTGGGAGCCGACAAGTCGGAGGTCCAGGCATTCGACCTGGGCGAGAACCGGGTGGTCGCCCGGTTCGTCGGTGTGGAGCACGCGACTCCCAAGCTCGTCATTTCAGCGGACGGCTCCACGTTCGCGGTCGCGAACGCCAAGGGCAAGGTCCAGATCTGGGACCTCAAGCAGTTGAAGTGAACGCGGTTCTCGGAAAACGAATCCAGCCTGTCCGTCGCAAAGGAACGAACATGCCGATCCAACTCTCCTGCAAGTGTGGCAAGAAACTGCGCGTGGCCGACGACGCCGCCGGCAAGCGGGTGAAGTGCCCGCAGTGCAAGGCCACGTTGCCTGTTCCGGTTGCGGAGGCCCTGGAGGACGACGCGCCGCCGCCGTCCAAGAAGATCCGCCCCGCTCCGGTCGAAGAAGAGGACCGCCCGCGCAAGTCCGCCGCGCCGAAGGCGAAGCCGCGCGAGGAGGACGATGAAGAAGACAGGCCGCGCAAGGCGAAGTCGCGCGACGACGACTACGAGGACGACCGGCCGCGCAAGGCGAACAAATCGGCGAAGCCGGGCGGCACTTCCAAGGGCAAGATCCTTCTGCTCGCAGGCGTCGGCGTCGCCGCTCTTGTCGCGGTCTGTGTCACCCTCTGGCTGATGCTCAGCGGTCCCGGCGAGAGCCAACTCCTCGGCATCTGGGTCGTCGACGAGGCGGCCACCCAGCAGATGGACCCCGTCAAGAACAAGACTCCCCAGCGCTACGCCGTCGAGTTCCTCAGCGGCGGAAAGTGCCGCGCCTCGACCGACCACACGTCGGCGATGACCGAAGCCAGCGGCACCTGGAAGATCGCCGGCCGGGACAAGGGCCGGCTCAAGCTGGAACTGGACCTGCCCCGCAGCCCGTTCCTGGGCGACCTCTACCTCGTGACCCCGAAGAGCGCCGACCAGTTGATGATCGAGAAGACGCTGCTCTTCAACCAGACGCTCCTGATGAAGCGGGTCGCCTCCTACCCGGTCGCTACGGACAACAAACAGCCGCCGGTCACGCCGGTCGGCGAGAAGAAGGATCCGAAACTGCCCAAGGAAGAAAAGAAACCGCCAGCGCCACTTAAAGAGTACAAGGCGAAAGAAGTTCTGGAACCCAGCATCGTCAAGGGTATCACTGAGCAGGGAGCTGTAACACTGTTGCTTTCGGAAGACGGTAAGCGTATCGCGGTTGCATCGAGTTATTTCGAGGCGGGAAAAGGAAACGCCTGGAAAGTTCAGATATGGGACATCGCCGGAAAACCGAAGAAGCTCTCGGAAATCCCGGGTCGATTCGAGTCTGCCTCGCCCGACCTCAGCCGTGTGCTGACCTTCCAGGACAAAAAAAAGACTTTCGCGGTATTCATCGCGGACACCGGCGTTGAAATCGCGAAGGTTCAAGGCACTCCACCATTCTGGCTTGAATCGAAAGACTTCTTGTGGGCGATTCCCAACGAGGCCGCAGGACGGAATGATCCACAATCCATCAAATACCGCAAGATTGACGCTTCGACCGGGGCATTGCTGAAGGATTATGAAGCCCACACTGATTTGAAAGGCACTTTTTCCGGATCTGTGTTCCCCGGAAAGCAAATCGCCTACATCACGGAAGACTACCACCTTCGATTCTTGGATCTCGAAACAGCGATGTTCACGAAGAACGTGCGACTTGAAATCGACAACATCGGCACTTTCTCCTTCGCTTCCCCAAGCACCTATTTGATCACCCCTGATGCCAAATCGCTGTTCACGCACGGAGCCAAGGGCGGCAACACCAAGGTCACTCGCTTTGACATTGATACGGGATTGATTTCTAATTCACCTAGCGTGTTTTTTTTGCCTAACCGCGGAGCGCCGTCGCCCGATGGAAAACTGATCTTCATCCAGCGAAACGAAGTAGGAGTGAAATTCGAGCAGATTGCTACTTTGGTCGCAGTCGATCTCGGCACGGGCAAAGAAACGGCGAAATACATGTACACAGGTCAAGCTTTTTTCGGCCGTGCCGTTTTTTCCCAGGACAATTCGACGATGGCGTTCGCGACAGACGATCGGCGAGTCTTCATCTGGGACCTCAAGCTGCCGAAGTAGCTTTGTCTTGTAGCTGGATCTAGGGCATGTCAAGCGTTACCGCGCGTGCAACGATACGACTCGCTCCGAACATAGGAACTCCCTCACCATGACCGCCACGAAACTGCGCTGGGGCATCCTCGGCGTCGCCAAGATCAACGACCGGCTGCTCCCCGCCTTCGCCAAGGCCAAGAACGCCGAGCTGCGCGGCATCGCCAGCCGCTCGCTCGACAAGGCCCAGGCCGCCGCCAATGCCGCCGGCATCCCGCAGGCTTACGGCAGCTACGAAGCGCTGCTCGACGATCCCGCCATCGACGCCATCTACATTCCGCTGCCCAACACCATGCACGCGGAATGGACGAGGAAGGCCGCCGACCGGGGCAAGCACGTCCTCTGCGAGAAGCCGCTCTGCCCCGCCGCCCCCGAAGCGGCCGAGCTGGTCGCGTACTGCGCCGCCAGGAAGATCAAGCTGATGGACGGCTTCATGTGGCCTCACCATCCGCGCACGGCGAAGATCAAGCAGTACGCGACCAGCTCGGCCGCTTCGGGGGCGGCGGGGCAGAGCGGCTTCTCGCAGAGGACGTGCTTGCC
>JAYSSW010000264.1:0-4542 GCA_043720335.1 Planctomycetia bacterium | reverse complement strand
GCGGACGCCCGCTGCCGCAACACGACCACCGACAAGGCCGGGCACGCTGTGCGCTACCAAGCCGAACGTATCGACGCAGCCGCCAAGCGGTCGCTCTCCCGTGCCCAGAGCCGGGCGGCTCGCCTGCTTGTCGCACTGCAAGCGTGCCCGAATTGACCAACCCCCGCACGGAGAACGTCCATGAAGCCGACCAGCACCACGAGAACGAGCAGAGGCAGACCGGCAACGGAGACCGGCAGAGGCACACGGCGACGGGACACGGGATAGCGATCGGCCCGACGCCAGCAGCCACGCCTGCCCGAAACCGGATGACAGAGTCGAAGCCGCTTCCACCACACCATGAGATCCGCGAACCCCAAGCCAGGAGATCGACCCATGTGCATCACGACCATCAACCAGAACTCGACCGCGCGCACCAAGGGCACCCGCAGGACGCTTGCCATGAGCGCCATCGTGCGTGACTTCGGTCGCGTGAAACTGAACCTCCCCCATCTCGCAACGAACGACGCCGAGAAGCAGAAGCGTGTCCGCTCCCTGTCCATCCGGATCGACGAAGTCTGCGACGAGATCCTGGAGTGGGCTTCCACGCCCGAAGAGGTGGCGGCGCGGGAAGAGGAGCAGTTGGCTTCGGGTTACGCGATGTTCCGCCGCGACCTGGTCGAACTGCTCGAACGGGAAGGCGACCCGGACGACCGTCTGCCCGAACTCCGCAAACAGGTCGAGATGGATGCCGCGCTCGGCCTGTAGTCGTCGCAGCCCAACGCCAGCAGGGGACATGTCATCGCTCCTGCTGGCTGTTTCTATGCCCTCCCTGCCACCGCCATCGAGAACCGCACCATGCACCGCAAAACGCTTGAATTGGTCGAGAAGTACCGCAAGGCTCGCCTCGCCCTCGACGAAGCCGTGAAGGCTCGCTTCCCCGTGGGCACCCGCTGCGTCCGCTACCCGGAGATGGTCTCGGTTCAGATCGCAGCCTATTGCGGCACCGACGTGGATTACATCGGCGTCACGACCGGCAAGCCCGGCGACAAGATCGAGATCGTCTCGGTCGTGCTGCTGGATCTCGCGGACGACGTAGCCGCCGCTGGTTGATCGCCTCAAGGAGTCGGCCATGTTTGAAGTCGCACGCACCCGCACCAGACGAAGCTGGCAGCCGTCGCAGGACGAGCTGCCGTATCTGGCCGGAAGGAGATCAACACCCCTCAGAGACAGGGCAGGGCCACTCGACGCGCGAGTGCCCGGCCTACGATCATGTTCACGCCGTCACCCGCGAACCGCAACCGAACCGACAACGCGCGCGGCCTGATCCGTGCCAATCGCCTGCACGTGCCCTACGTCAGGCCCATCGAGGCGGGCATGCGGTTCCACCGCGACGGATGGAACGCTGCCCTGGAATGGGTGGACCGCTTCCGAATGTGGGCGATCATGGATCGGATCGTGAAGTCCGGGCTTCCGCTCGAAGAAGGCTGGGCCGCGTGGGTGTTGTCGATCACACCCAGCGAGACGATGGTGCCCGCGTTCTGGACCTTCCTGAATGACAAGCAGATCCGGCGGTTGATGGAGCCGTGCCTTTCGTTTCTGGCGGGCTTTGTCGATGGGCTGGTGGCGTACTGCGCTGCCCGCGAGCGGGAACGCAAGCGGGACCGGGGCGAGCCGGGATGACGACCGCTCACGGAGCCAACCTCATGAACACGGCCAGACAAACAGGAACATCCGACACGCTACTTCGGCGGTGCAGCTGCATGGATCAGCGACCGGATCATGGTCCTGATTCTCTCCGGCAGTTCGTCCCAGATGGCGATAAGATGCGCCAGGTCCGGGTCGAGTGCGCTGTTTTCTGCGATGTTCAACGGGCCAACTGTCGGAAAACACTGGGGATTTGGCATGGGTTCGATTCCCATACACTCCCGCTTTTCGCAGCGTGTTCAAGAACATCGAGCGGGACCTATCACTGCCGCGCATGCCCGCGATCCGGCTTGATTCGCTTGGCATGACCTACCCGCCGAGTGTAGCTGCGCTCACGGCGGTCGATCTCGTCGTTGAGCCGGGCGAATGGCTGGTGCTGGTCGGGCCTTCCGGGTGCGGCAAGACGACGCTGCTGCGCCTTGTCGCCGGACTCGAAACGCCGACGCACGGCGGCGTCGAGCTGCACGGCAAGCCGATGCGTGGCGTGCCGCCGCATGAGCGCGACGTGGCGCTGCTGTTCCAGAAAGCGCCGCTGCTGCCGGGCCGCACGGTGAGCGAGACGGCGGGCGACTTTGGCCGTCATCAGGTGCGTGCCCGCGATCAGCTGGAAGTGGCTCCTGCCGAGGATGAGGATGCTTGGGCCGGGGCTAGCGTCATCCGTGTCAGCCAAGTCGGCAGTCGCCCCCTTCCGCCAGCCCGCGACGAACTCGCGTGCCGTCGGGCAGAGCGGCGCCGACTTGGCCACGGCGACCATGACGCGGTTTCCCAAGGTCGTGATGGTGACGCCGGTGCCGCGGGACACGCGATCTTCCTCGCGGCGGGCGAGAAGATCGAAGCGGTGTGCGTGGTCGGTGGCGAGCATGCTAGCGAGTCCTCCGTGACTGGCGGGGACGCGATTGTCGCCGACGTGGACACTGGAGGTGATATGCCGAACCGGCCCCGTTCCGCCTGCACCGGGACGCAGCCGTTCGCCACAGACAGAATGTCCAGGCCTCGACAATCCACGGCATTTCAGCGGATAACAAGCCAATTGCTGGCTGCATGCGTCTTCTCGGCGGCGATTGCTTCGTTGAAATCATATTAGCTACCTGCGGAGGGGGTGAATAAATATCCGCGCATGTCCTTGTGGTTCTTCATCGCCTGCAAATACGTCTGTTCAAAAACTGCCATCACAAATACCTCGTTGAGTTGACTGGAGACAACAACGAAATGCTGTCGCGCTCCACATCTTCTTCCAGCAGGGTAATCCTTGAAGCCAAAAAGCGTTTTCAATTTCCTCTTGTGCCATGCCTTGTAGTCATTGGCATCTTTTGGAACGGGGAAAAATGGCAAGGGCAGGGCTGATTGATCCCAGGTTGTCATTGGTTCGTTGCTGGTCGTCGTCCAGGTTGATCCCAGGCCGTCACTGGTTGATCCCAGGTCGTCACTGGTTGATCCCAGGTCGTCTTCCAGGTCGTTGCCTGCTATTGGGCAACAATGTCCACTATGGTTTGGGCAACATGAGTGCCCAGCGGTTGGGCTGGGCCACTTGCTTCGATTGTCCGTTATTGCCGCTTTTTGGCGTGTTTTTGAAAAATTTCCGCCACGTCGAAGGCGGGGTCAAACCCCAGACATTCCTTTGAATGCGGCGCCTTCACGCCGCAGTAGCGGCCTACGGTTCGCGCTCCAGCGCCGTTGGCGGCGCGGGAAGGCGCGGCGCTTCGAGCCGCTGGAGCTGGCTGCGCAGCTCCGAGTCCCAGCGCTCGCGCGACCAGACGCCGGGGCCGGTGAAGAAGCGGGCGTCGCCGATCTTTGGAAGGTCCTGCAGCGCCAGCCGCAGCGACTGCTTGCACAGCGCGTCGATCTCGTCGGCGCCTGCGGGGTTCAGGGTTTTCAGCACGCCGGCCAGCAGGAAGCACACGCGGTGGCAGGCGACCAGGCTGATGGCGTGCTCGCGGTGCTGCTGCTGCATCGCCTGGAACTGCCTCAGCGCCTGCGTGTAGTCCTCCATGAAGATCAGGCACTCGGCGATCCCGAGCTGCCCGCGCCGCTGCAGCTCGCGCGCACGCTCGTCAAGGACCTGCGTGCGGGAGCGAGTCTCTAGTTCGTCGAGCAGCTTCTGGTACTGCTTCTGGGCGTCGGCCAGCTTCGTCAGCCGGCGGCTGCGGTGGTCCTGCATCGTCGCCAGCCGCGCCGACTGCCCCGCCGGCGACTCGCTGGCCACGCTCGCGCTGCGCAGCTTCTGCTCCTCTTTCCAGTCCTCCTCGGCCAGTTTGCGGAGCGCTTCGCCCAGCTGCTCGCGCGAATGCAGCGCCAGGGCGTTGCTCTCGTACTGGGCGAGCGCTGCCATCAAACGCAGGCTGGCCTCGGAGTACTGCTGCATGTCCATCAGGAGCAGGGCCATCTTGTAGAGCGACTTCTCGTGCGATTCTCGGTCGATGGCGTCTCCGACGGCGTCGAGGTTCTGCTGGAGGATCTCGCGGGCCTCGTCCAGCTTCTTCCGCTCGATGGCGTCGACCGCCAGGTGGTAGCGGGCGCGGGCGGCGAACGGCGTGGCCGGGTACTGGATGCAGCTCTGGTACGCAGCGGCGGCCTGCTCCTTCCGCCCGGCGGCGCGAAGCAGCTCGCCGACGCTCAGCCAGCCTTCGGCGAGATGGGTCTCCTCGGCGCCCGCCTCGCGGTAGAGCTTGAGCAGCTCCGCCGACTTGGCGGTTTCCTTCGCGGCGAGGTTGCAGCGGACGCTGCTCCACAGCGACGCGGCGCGGTCCGCCCCGCTCAGCGTCCGGGCTGCCTGCTCGTGCGCTTCGCCCGCCCGCTTGAACTGCGCCAGCACCTGCTGGCTGGGCACGGAGGTCGCGTTCTCCTTCGCCTTCGCCT
>JAYSSW010000263.1:0-21031 GCA_043720335.1 Planctomycetia bacterium | reverse complement strand
GCCGAGCTGCCGC
This sequence comes from Planctomycetia bacterium, assembly GCA_043720335.1. GTDB lineage: Bacteria > Planctomycetota > Planctomycetia > Gemmatales > Gemmataceae > JAYSSW01. The sequence goes on along the minus strand of JAYSSW010000263.1, from coordinate 21,018 downwards.
AGTTTGCGCATCGCTCCGTCGCGGGTGGCGAATTTCTGGTCGCTGAGGTCGGCGATGAGCTGGGCGACCTCCTGTTCGGTGGCCTGGGCGCCAGTGAGAAGTCGCTTCGACAGGCACGCCACCGCGCGGTCGGGGTGGGCCATCAGCGCCCAGACCGCCTGGTACGCTTTGGTCGGTTCGCCGGCCAGGTCGCGCCACAGCGTCTCGTCGTCGGGCCAGAGTTTGAGCGTGTCGCCGGGCAGGGCCAAACTCCAGATGATCGCGGTGGCGTCGCGGCTGCCCGACGCCAGCAGTCGGCTGTCGGGCGAGAACGCCAGCGCGGTGACGCGCTGCGCGTGCCCTTCGAGGACGCCGACGCGCTTGCCGCTGGCGATCTCCCAGACGTGGATCCTGTTCGGCTGGGCCGAGGTGGCGAGGAGTTGGCCATGCGGGGCGAACGCCAGCGTCGCGATCTGGGCGCGTTCCTTCTCGTCCTTCCAGAGCGTGTCGGGCAGCTCGTAGCGTTTGCTCGCCGACGCGACGTGCCAGACTTCGATGTTGCTCTCGGAACTGGCGACGGCCAACAGCTCACTGTCAGGCGAGAAAGCGAACTGGGCGGGGTAGAACTTGCCGGGCCGGAAGCTGCTCTTGAGCTTGTTGGTGGTGAGGTCGTAGAGCCACAGCGTGTCGGTGTCCTTCATCTCGTCGTCGTCCTTGCGCTTCTGCGAGCCAGCGAAAACGAGCCAGCGGTTGTCGGGCGAGAACACCGCCGGCGCGACGAGCCGGCCGTCTTCGAGCGTGAACGAGCCGACCGCTTTGCCCTTGGCGTAGCTCCAGACGAAGGGGGGATTGCGGCCCTGGAAGAAGGCGCCGAGCGTGCCGTCGGGCGAAAGCGTGACGGGTCCGCCGCCTTCGATCTTCTCGACCGCTTCTTCCGGCGCGTCCTTGGGCAGCGAGGCGAGCGGCTTGAGCGAGGGCAGCTCCCAGAGCCGGCCGGCGGCGCCGAGCGACTTGTCGTTCTTGGCGAAAGCGACCGCGTTGCGCAGGCTGCGCACCTGCAGCGGCCCGCCGGCGTCGCGGGCCTCGACGCTGTTGACGTGCAGCACGCCGAGGCCCTTGCCGGTGGAGGCGTCCCAGAGGCGGAGCGTCATTTCGAGGTCGGAGCCGGTGACGAGCGTTTTGCCGTCGTGCGAGAAGCGGGCGATTTCGACGGGGCGCTGATGGCCTCCGCCGATCTCGCGCTCCTTGCCGGTGGGCACGTCCCAGACGCGGATGCGGGCGGTGTTCCGGTCGTTGCCGGGATACACCGCAGCGAGGACGGCGCCGTTGTCGGAGAGGGCGAGCCGCAGCACGGGGGTAAGCGACGGATCGAGTTCCTGAACCAGCTCGTTGGACTTGAGATCGACGAGGGTGAGGCCGAGGTCGGCGAGGAGAAGGTGGTTGCGGGCGACGGCCATCCAGCGTTTGGGGGCCTGGACGATTTCGCGGAGCCGCTTCCCCTTGGCGGCGTCCCAGCCGTGCAGCCCCTTGGTGGAGAAGACGAGCAACTCGTCGGTTCCGGGCGTGAAGGCGAGGCCCATGACGCGCTTGGCCTGCGGGTCGAGCTTGCCGTGCAGCTTGCCGGTGGCGGCGTTCCAGACGCAGACTTCGGGGGCGGCTTCGAGTTCCTTGTCGGAGTCGGTGGCTGCGACCCACTTGCCGTCGAGGCTGAACGCGAGCTTCGTCGGCGGGTTGGCGAGGCCGTCGAAGCTGCGCAGCACCTGGCCGGTGGCGGTGTCGTGCAGTCGGATTTCGTTCTTCTGCTGCACGTTGCAGGCGATGGACTTGCCGTCGGGCGCGAAGGCGAACGTGTCGCCGATGTCGTCGGCGACGACGCGCAGGTCCTTGCCTTCCGTCGCGTCCCAGAGGCGGAGGAAGCCGGCGGTGCGGGTGGCGACGAGCTTGGCGTCGAGTGACATCGCCATGTCATCGGCGCCGAGCGCGCTCCACTGGCGGAGGATCTTGCCGGTGGCGGCGTCCCAGACGGCGACGGTCTCGGCGCGGTCGAGCGTCGTGAGCAGCTTGCCGTCGGCGGACAGGGCGAGGGCGGCGACCTCCGCGGCGCTGGCGAAGCGGTTGGCGCCGAGCCGGTGCAGTGCCCGCAGCGGCAGCGGATCGCCGAGCGGATCGACGCGCGGCGGCTGGGCGTGCAGCGCGGCGGCGAACATCATCGAAGGGAACGCGACAAGCAGGAACGGGCGCACGGCGAATCCTCCCGAACGTGTCGACTGACGGAGAGGCAACGTGCAATGTAACCGGCGAAGGGGAGCGCATCCAGGCGCAAAAGCAAACCCCGTGCTGCGGGCGAGCAGCGCGGGGTTCAATGAATAACGGAGCGGAGGCTAGGCGAGGTAGCCGAGGCGGCCGAAGATGCCGAACTGCGGGTCGCTGCCCATGTTGTAAAGGTCGTGGGCAATGGTGTAGTATCCTGCGCTTTCGATCGCCAGCGCTGGCTTGCCGCGATAGAAGCCGTTGGTGGCGACGAGGTAAGTGGCGCGGACCGTCGCGGCGAACTGGTTGGCGAAATTCATCTCGGTGACGTAGACGTTGTACGCGCGCGGAGCGATCGCGGTCCGATAGGCCACCACAAAGTCGTTGTCGTTCTTGAGGCCGATGGAGGGGTCGATGTTCTGGGTGGCGGCGCCTTGGACGAGGGCGGGGGCACTGACGACGGGGCCCCAGATGCTCGGGATGACGACGGAGGCGTAGATGTTCCAGCTGGCGCCGACGTAGGCCTGCCAAGCGACCGCGTAGTTGCCGATGGCGTTCGCGGAGACGCTGGGGTTGGTCTCGAAACTGGGCGAATTGGCGATGGCGTGGGCACTGAGGAAGCCGCCGGCGGCGTTGTAGCGCTTGAGGTACACGTTTTGGTCGTTGACGGCGTAGACGATGGCGAAGGCGGTGCTGCCGCCGGTCGACTGGACGCGGGCCACGTCGCTCTTGGCCTCGTTGCTCAACAGGGTGGCGACCGGCACGACGCCGACAAGCGTCCCGGAGAAGGTGTAGATCCTGGCCTGCACGTCCTGGTTGGTCGGCGTGAAGTCCAGCGTGTAGGAGACGATGAAGCTGCTGGAGGAGGGGGAGACGGCGATGCTCGGGTCGTACTCGTTCTTGACCGAGTTGGCAACCGTGGTGGTCCCCAGGAAAGCGCCGGTCGAACTGTACCGGGCGACAACGACGTCACGGTTGGTGCTGGTGGTCTGCCTGACGTAGGCCACATAGAACCGGTTGCCGGCGTCGATCGCGACGTCGGCGGCGGTCTCGTTCAAGGCGCTGCCCGCCACGGTGAACTCGGGCCCGATCATCGCGCCCAGGCGGGTGTAGCGTTGTCCGCGGATGTCGAGGTTCGTGGCGCTGGCCTGGTGCGTCCAGACGGCGACGCGCATGCCCGCCTGGCTGGTCGCGCTGGCGACATCGAACTGGTCGAGCGGCGTCGTGGTGTTGATGTGCGGGGCGAAGCCGGTGTACAAGGTCGGCGTGACGCGGTCTTCAAGCCTAACGATCTCGAGCGGCGTGCGATTCGGACGTTTCGCCGGCTTGGACGAGCGACGGAGGAACCAGAACATGATGCGTCTCCTTGGGGTTGGCGGCAGCGGGGTGATGTTTCAAGCTTTTGAGCAAAGAACGAGCCTGCGCCGAATCATGGTGGCTTGGGGATGACGGCAGTCCGCGAAGCGGCTCAGGCGAGTTGGCCGACGCGGCTGTGGACGCCGTACAGAGGGTCGTTGGAGAGGCCGTAGACGAGGTAGGCGATGGTGTAGTAGCCCTGGGCGTCGATCGTCATGACGGGCCTGGTGCTGCCCGCGGCGTAGCCGGCGTTGGCGACGTAGTAGGTGGCGCGACGGGCGAGAAAGGGGGTGGACGAAGTGGTGAGCCGCTTGAAGTCCAGCTCCGTGGCGTAAACGAGGTAGTTGCCCGTTGGCGACAGGGATTGGTATCCCACCACGAGGTCGCGGTCGTTCTTGAGCGCGACGGAGGGGAAGTTGTTCTGGTAGGAGCCGGACTCGACCGTGACGGCGACAGGGACGCTGAGCGTGCCGACCGCGAGCATGACGCGTGCGGTGATGTTCCATTTGCCGTTCTGCAGCGTCTGCCAGGCGAAGCCGAAGTCGCCCTGGTTGTTCGCGGAGATGCTGGGCTGGTTCTCGAACAAGGAGGTTTGGGCGATGCCGACGCCGCCCGTCAGGACGTCCACCAAGGCGCTGGTCGAGGTGTACCGCTTCAGCATGACATCGCGGCTGTTGGCGGAGTAGACGACCGCGAAGGGGGTGTCACCCAGCGCCACCTGCGAGCGCGCGACGTCGCTCTCGGTCTCGTCGGTGGCGAGACTGGTGGCGACGGCGATGGAGTTGGTCAACGTCCCCGCAGCGCTGAAGACCTTGGCCAGCACGTCCTGGTTGTTCGAGGACGCGTCGATCGTGTAGCTGACGACGAAGCTGCCCGAGACCGGCGCGACCGCGATGCTCGGGTCGTACTCGTTCTTCGTCGTGGCGGCGACGGTCGTGCTGCCCAGGAAGACGCCGCTCGCGCTGAACCGCGCGACCCGGATGTCGCCGAGCGTGCGGCTCGTCCTCAGGACATAGGCGACGTAGACGCGGCCCTGGGAATCGATGGCGACATCGGGGGCGGATTCGTTGGAGGCGGCGGAGGCGACGCGGAACTCGGGGCCGGACTTGTACCCGTAACGGTCGTGGCGCTGTCCTCGGATGTCGGTGTTGGTGGCCGTGTACTGGTGGGTCCAGACGGTGACGCGGGCGCCCGCCTGGCTGGTCGCGCTGGAGACCTCCGTCTGGTTCAGCGCGATCGTGGTGTTGATGTGCGGGCTGAAGTCTCCAAGAAGGGTCGGCACAACGCGGTCCTCCAACCGCACGACTTCGGGGCGGGCCGAGCGCCAGGGGGGCGCCGGCTTCGCGGAGGGGCGGAACCAGCGGCGAAGGGCGGACAACATGGCATGGTTCCTGTGTGGGGAAGGCAATGGAGCGTGGACAAACCCCGCGCCGCGACTTGGCGGCACGGGGTCGATGGAGCGATCAAGCGCAGGCTACGCGAGGTAGCCGAGGCGGCCGAAGACGCCGTAGCGGCTGTCGGCGAAGTTGCCGAACACCTGGTAGGCGATGGTGTAGTAGCCCAGGCTGTCGATCGCCAGCGAGGGCTTGGTGAAGTTGTTGGCGGTGTACACCAGGAGGTAGGTGGCGCGGTGGGTCGGCGTGCTGAAGCCGAGATAGTTCATCTCGGTGACATAGGCGTAGCCAAGGCTGGCGCCGAACCGGCGCTGGTAGCCCACGACGAAGTCGGCGTCGTTCTTGATGGCGATGGAGGGGTCGGTGTCCTGGGTGCTGGCGCCTTGGACGAGGGCGGTCCCGCTGGTGGAACCGGAGCTGAAGACGTGGCGGGCGTAGATGTCCCAGTCGCTGCCGACGAAGGCCTGCCAGGCGACGCCGTAGGTGCCGTAGATGTTCGCTGAGATCGACGGGTTGGTCTCGAAGTTGGTGGTGGCGGCGATGGTGTTGACGCCGAGGTAGGTGCTGGCGGAGCTGTAGCGCTTGAGGTACACGTCACGGTCGTTGACGGCGTAGACGATGGCGAAGGCGGTGTTGCCCCCGGTCGACTGGGCACGGGCCACGTCGCTCTTGGTCTCGTCGCTGGCCGAGGTGGCGGCGACAGTGATCGAGGTGATCAGCCCGCCGGTGAAGGTGTAGACCTTGGCCTGCACGTCCTGGTCGGTCGAGGTGAAGTCGAGCGTGTAGCTGACCACGAAGCTGCCGGAGGAAGGCGAGACGGCGATGCTCGGGTCGTACTCGTTCTTGGCCGAGGCTGCGACGGTGGTGAAGCCCTGGTAGACGCCGCTGGAATTGTAGCGGGCGACGAAGATGTCCTTGTTGGTGCTGGTGGTCTGCTTCACGTAGGCGACGTAGAACCAGCCCTGGCCGTCGACGGCGACATCGGCGGCAGTTTCGTTCGCCGACGTGCCGGCGATGGTGAACTCGCCGCCGATCTTCGTTCCCAGGCGGTTGTAGCGCTGGCCGCGAATGTCGAGGTCGTTGGTGCTGTACTGGTGCGTCCAGACGGCGACGCGGGCACCGGCCTGGTTGCTCGCGGTGGCGACGTCGAACTGGTCGAGCGCCGTCGCGGTGTTGATGTGCGGGGAGTAGCTGGGGAAGGCGTAGACGGTCGGCGTCACGCGGTCTTCCAGCTTGTCGAACGCCAGGCGCGTGTGGCTGGGGCGGACAGCAGGCTTCGACGTTTTGCGAAGCCAGCGACGGAGGTTTGAGAACATGCAGATGCTCCAAATGAAAAGAGGGGGCAACGAGGTAACAAAACGGCGGGGGGAAGGATGCCTCCGGGCTTGGCATCATCCGTCACCAGAGGCCGGACTGCTTGGAAGCCGGCCTATCTAACGAAAGCGTCAACGGGAGCGCGAATGCGCGGTTTTTTTCGATTTTTCCCAAAATGCCCATTGCTGCGATTCTTTTGATTAAGCCGACACCCAGCGGCGATAAAGAGGAGTGTAGATCGCGTTCGGCGGGTTGTCAAATAAAAAGCAAAATGTTTCTTGGGCCTTATTCAGAATTTCATGAACCAGGCGTTTTCGCCGTATAGCCCGTGTTTTGACACCAGATTCCGCGTACTGAACGCAAACGTTCATCTTTGTCATCGCAACCGTTCCGGGCGAAAGGCCTTCCATGCAGTGCCCCATTCGGCGTAAAATAGCAACGACGCCGAATCCCCACCTTCACGGGGCCTCCCTTCCATGGATCGCGACGAACGCTTGGCCGTGGCTCTCGACGACGTGCTCGCCAGGCACACGCCAGGCCACCCTGTCGACTTCGACACGATCGGCCGACAGCATCCCGATCTGGTCGACGAGATCCGCCAGCTGCTCGCCGTGGGCCAGATGCTCGACTTCGTGAAGTCGTCCCCCGACCCGAACCGCACGACCGACCACCAGTCGGGCCAGCGCGAAACGCTCGGCCCGCTGCCGCGCAGCTTCGGCAACTACGAGCTGCTGGAGGAGATCGGCCAGGGCGGCATGGGCATCGTCTACAAGGCGTACGACAAGCCGCTCCAACGCTTCGTCGCGCTCAAGATGATCCTGCGCGGGCAGTACGCGACGCCGGCCGACCTCGACCGCTTCGACGCCGAGGCGAAGGCGGCGGCGGGGCTGACGCATCCCAACATCGTGCCGGTCTACCAAGTAGGAAGCCACGACGGCTTGGCGTACTTCGCGATGAAGTACGTCGCGGGGCGAACCCTTTCGTCGGTGATCGCCGCCGGCCCGCTGCCGCAGCGCCAGGCGGCGACGTATCTTCTCGCCATCGCGCGGGGGGTGCAGCACGCCCACGAGAACGGCATCCTGCACCGCGACCTGAAGCCGAGCAACGTGCTGATCGACGAGAACGACCAGCCGCTCGTCACCGACCTCGGGCTGGCGAAACGGGTCGAAGGCGGGGCGAGCCTGACCGGCACCGGCGCGATCGTCGGCACGCCGAGCTACATGGCGCCGGAGCAGGCGGAGGGCTTCCTGCAAGCCGCGACGCCGGCGTGCGACGTGTACAGCCTGGGGGCGATCTTCTACGAGCTGCTGACGGGGCGGCCGCCGTTCCTCGCCGCGACCGCGTTCGACACGCTGCTGCTGGTGCGCAGCGAGGAGCCGGTCCGCCCGCGTGCGCTCAATCCGCAGATCGACATCGACCTGGAGTTCATCTGCCGCAAGTGCCTGGAGAAACGTCCGGAGCACCGCTACGCCAGCGCCGCGCGGCTGGCCGACGACCTGCAGGCGTTCCTGCAAGGCGAGACGGTGTCGGCCCGGTCTAGCAGCCTGGTCTACTTCTTCACGCGCATCCTTCGTGAGACGCACCACGCCCCGATCCTCGAGAACTGGGGCATGCTGTGGATGATGCACAGCGCGAAGATCCTGACCCTGTGCGCGCTCACCAGCGTTCTGCACGGCACCTTCGGCGTCGAAGCGCACTGGCCCTACCTGGCGATCTGGGGCGGTTCGCTCGGCGTCTGGGGCGTCTTCTTCCTGCACCTGCGGCGGCGCGGCGGGCCGGTCACGTTCGTCGAACGGCAGATCGCCCACGCCTGGGCCGCCGGCGTCATCGCGTCGATCGGCGTCTTCGTCGTGGAATGGATGCTCGGCCTGCCGGTGCTGATCCTGTCGCCGGTGCTGTCGGTGCTCGCGGGCATGGTCTTTCTGGTGAAGGCGGGGACGCTGTCGGGGACGTTCTACCTGGCGGCGGCGGCGAGCTTCCTGGCCGCCTTCCCGATGGTGTGGGTCGGCCCGACGTGGGGCCCGCTGCTGTTCGGCGTGGTGTCGGCCGTCAGCTTCTTCGTGCCGGGGCTGAAGTACTACCGCCAGCGCCGCGAGACACTCGCTGCGGAAGGCGCCGCGCGGTGAGGCGGTCCTGGCGCCGTCCTTTCCTGGAGCGAGGCCACGCGCTGGATGTTGGGTGCGACAAGTCCGAGCGTGAACGTCGAGCAGGCCCCGAGAACCCAAGCCTCACTGCCGCTTGCGCACCGGCGGCAGGCGGCCCGTCGTCCCCTTCAACCGGAAGTCGAGCTGGCGGCGCGACAGATCGACGCGCACCGCCGTCACGTCCACCCTGTCGCCCAAGCGGAAGCTGCGCTTGCTGCGCTGGCCGATCAGGCTGTGCGACGCCTCCTCATATCGGTAGTAGTCGTCCGGCAGCGTGCTGATGTGGACCAGCCCCTCCACCGGGATCGTCTGCACCTGCGCGAAGAAGCCGTACTCCGCCACGCCGGTGATGACCGCCTTGAAGTCCTCGCCCAGCCGCTCCTCCATGTAGTGGAGCAGCTTCGTCTTCACCAGTTCGCGCTCGGCCGTCTCGGCGCGGCGTTCCATCTTGCTGCAATGGTCGCCCAGCACCGCCAGCTCGTCCCGGCTGCTGCCGGCCTTCCCCTTCTTGATGAGCTGGTCGAGCAGCCGGTGCGTCGTCAAGTCCGGGTAGCGGCGGATCGGCGACGTGAAATGGCAGTAGTTCTCGCTCGCCAGCGCGTAGTGGTCGTCCTTGTCCGGGCTGTACGTCGCCTGCTTCAAGCTGCGCAAGAGCGCGTAGTGGACCGCGTGCGCTTCGGGTTTGCCCGCCGACTGCTGCAGGATGCGCTGCAATGAGAAGCGGTCGGTTTCGTTCTTGATCTTGTAGCCCAGGATGCGGGCGAACGCCCCGAACGACTTCAGCTTGCCCGGCTCCGGCGCCGGATGCACGCGCCGCAGGAAGAAGATTTCCTTGCGGTCGAGCGTCTCCGCCACCGCCTCGTTCGCCATCAGCATGCACTCCTCGATCATCTGATGGCTCATGTCGTGCTTGCGGAAGTGGGCGCCGCACACCCGGCCGTCCTTGTCGTACTCCAGCCCGGTCTCCGGCATCGACAGCTCCAGGGCGCCGTGCTTCACGCGGCGCTCGTGCAGGATCACCGCCAGGTCGCGCATCATCAGGATCAAATCGCGGATCTCGTCCGGCAGGTCGGCGGTCGGCTTCCCCTGCGCTTCGTGGTCGAGGATCTCCTGCACCTGCTCGTAGCTGAAACGCCGCTTCACCTTGATCGCCGCGTTGGCGAAGCGGACGTCGGCGCGCTGGCCGGTCGGCGTCAGGTCCATGAGCACGCTCTTGACGTAGCGGACCTTGTCGTGCTGAAGGCTGGCGAGGCTGTTGGAGATGATCTCCGGGAACATCGGCAGGACGCGCCCGGGCAGGTAGACACTGGTGCCGCGCCGGCGTGCTTCGCGGTCGAGCAGGCTGCCGTGCGGGGCGAAGTGGCCGACGTCGGCGATGTGGACGCCGAGCTGCCAATGGCCGGTCTTGGGGTCGCGCGAAAGCGAGACGGCGTCATCGAAGTCGCGGGCGTCGACCGGGTCGATGGTGATGGTGAGCCAAGCGGTGAAGTCGTCGCGGCCGAGCAGTTCCTTCTCGCTGAACTGGGCGCCGACCTGGCGGGCTTCCTCCAGCACTTCCTCGGGGAAGGCGTCGGGGAGGTTGAACGCGCGGATGATCGAGAGCATGTCGACGCCGGGCTGGCCGCGCTGGCCGAGGATCTCGGTGATGACGCCTTCGCCGCGGTCCTCGGCGGAGGGGAACCGGACCATCTCGATGACGACTTTGTCCTGCGGCTTGGCGCCCTTGGCGCCGGGGTCGCCGACGCCGATGCTGTGGGCGAAGACGGTGCCGTCGATGCGGACGTGCCCCTGGCCGTCGCGCTCGAAGTAGACGCCGACGAACTGCTTGGTGACGCGCTCCATCACCTGGACGATCTCGCCGGTGGGGCTGACGCCCGGCTTGGTCGATTTGCGGCGGATGCGCACCATCACGATGTCGCCGGTGGAGGCGTCGCCGGTGGAGCCTTCGGGGATGTAGACCTCGGCGAACTTGTCGGGGTTGGGGGGGCGGACGAAGCCGAAGCCGCCGGAGGTCTTGCGGAAGACGCCGATCACGTCGCCCTTGGAGGCGAGCGGGCGGACGACGTTGCTCTTGCCGATCTCGGCGCGGCCCTTGGCGACGAGTTCGCGAAGGGCGACCTTGAAGAGCGGGTAGTCGTCGACCGGCACGCCCATCTTGCGTGCGAGCGCTTTGGGCTTCAGCGGCTTGTAGCCCGGCTGGGTGAGTTCAGCGAGAATTGATTCGGAAAGCATGGGGAATCTCGAAATGTTGTCCACGATGTTTAGCCGTTCGCCTACGGCGAACGCGGGCGCGACACACGATCAAAAACAACCTCGTCGCGCGGTGTGCATGTTCTCGTTCGCCGTAGGCGAACGGCTAAACGATTTCAGTCCACGACAGGCTCGGAGCCTTCGCGGACGCCCTTGAAGAGGCGGCGTTGGGTGTTCTGGTTGTAGGGGGTCCAGCTGGAGGTGCCGTTGCGGTCCTCGCGGATGTCGCGCAGGAAGGCGTGCAGTTTGGCGTCGAAATTGTCGAGGCAGTGCAGGGCGATCGCTTCGGGGGTCATGGGCAGGCGCGGGCTTCCAAACTCGTAGGTGCCGTGGTGGCTGACGATCATGTGCTTCAGACGTAGGAGCAGTTCGGCGGGAAAAGGTTCGCCTGTCAGGTCGGGGACGAGCTTGATTTTCTCGTTGAGCATCTCGACGCCGAGGTCGATGTGGCCGACGAGCTGGCCCTCGTCGGAGTAGCCGAAGACGCGCTCGTAGCTGAGTTCGCGGACCTTGCCGAGATCGTGGAGGAAGACCCCCATGAGGAGCACGTCGCGGTTGAGTTCGGGGTAGAGCGGGGCGAGGCGGTCGGCGCCGTCCATCATGGTGACGACGTGTTCGAGCAGCCCGCCGATGTAAGCGTGGTGGTTGCGGACGCCAGCGGGGGCCTTGCTGAAGTTGCCGAGCAGTTCCTCGTCCATGAGGAAACATTCGGCGAGGGCGCGCAGATGCGGGTTGCCGAGCTTGCGGAGGAAGGTCTTCAGGCGTTCGAGCATCTTGCCCAGATCCTGTTCTGAGCGGGGCAGGAATTCTTCGAGGGCGACGAGGTTGGGCAGCACGCGCTCGAACGAGGTGAAGAGGATCTGCATCGACCCCTGGAAGAGCTGGGCCTTGCCCTTGATGCGGAGGAAGTCGCCGGCGTCGAAGGTGCGGAACTGGGCCTCGGTGGCATTCCACATGCGGGCGCTGGTGGCGCCGGTGCGGTCGCGGAGTTCGAGGAGGAGGAACAGGCTCCCCTGCCGGTTGGCCCGGAGCTGCTTGTCGGTGACGAGGTAGACTTCGTCGAGCGATTCGCCGTCGTTGAGAAGGGTGATGGAGCGCCGGCTCATGGAGGGTCCCTGCGGTGCGTGGAAACGGATCGCGACAGCCGTCATCTTACGGAAGCGGGCGCGGGGGGCGGCTGCGATCGGATCGGTGACATGCCGGACGGGGTGACGATTCACTTGCATCCGCGCAGGCCGCTGGCGATAATGAGCCTCGTCGTGCCGAATCACGGCGCACCAGGGGCGTGGTTCGGGCGGAGGGAATCCATGGGGTCAACGGCGCTGCGAGTGCGCAGCGTTCGCAAGGAGCGGTCATGCACCATCGTCTTGTCGCAGTCCTGCTGGCCTGCTTCGCGCTGTCGTTCTGCCTGGAAGCGGGCGAGCCGGTCCCCAAAGAGGTCGTGAAGCAGACGATCGACGCGGTCGGCGGCGAAGCGAAGCTGCTGAAGCTGTTCCGCTTCAAGGAGAATCTCGTCCTGGGCGCGGATCCGAAGGGCAAGCCGACCGAGCGCACCTCCGTGATGGAGCCGCCGGGGCACTGGTGGGTCGGCGGCAGGGACCGCGCCGAGAACGAGCCGGGTGCGTACCTGGTCTGGGCCTGGACGCTCGCCCCGCTGCTCGATCCGAAGTCGAAGCTGGAAACGCTGCCCGCGATCAAGATCAGCGACCGTCCCGTGTACGGCATCAAGGTCACCGGGACCATCACCCCGCCGATGTCGATGTACTTCGACCAGGAAACGAAACTTCTGGCCCGCATCGACTGGCGCAACGAGCAGAACGTCTTCAGCGAATGGAAGGAGGCGGACGGCGCGAAGTACGCCGCCCGCTGCTCCGGCTACAGGGGTGGGGTCGCGTGGTTCCACACCGAGATCGTCGAGCTGACGCGGCTCAAGGAGCTGCCTGCGGGGCTGAAACGCTAGAACCGAGTCCTGGAAGGAGCGCCGATGAGATCGAAGGGCGAGATGGAGGCGGAGATCAGCCACGCGGTCATCCGGTTCAAGAAGGAGTACATGGGGCGAGGCCCGCTGTCGGTGCGGACCTACCTGCTCGACGACATCGTGCTGGTGCGGCTGCAAGGGGTGTTGACGGCCGCCGAGCAGAAGCTGGCGCAGGTCGAGGAGCGGGGCCGGGGGCGCGACCTCATCAAGCAGGTGCGGCTGGAGCTGATCGAGCACGGCCGGCCGCTTCTGGAGACGGTGGTGCGGGACATCCTGGGGGTCGCCATCGTGAGCCTGCACACCGACATCAGCACCAGCACGGGTGAAAGCGTGATCCTCTTCACGCTGGCCGGCGCCCCGGTTTGTCGCTCGGACGCGGCGCCACGCCCTTGACTTCCCTGCGGCGGGCGCTAGGATGCTTGGAGCGTAGGCACGGGCGAGGAGACGAGGGCGGCGACGCCAGCGGTTCCGCAACGGCCCGCGACACGAACCTTGCCGATCAGCCGACGGGGAGCATCGCCCCGAAGGAGAAAGGCCGGTGAGGCAAACCCAGAAAGGGCGCCCCTCCCCGGCCTTTTTTCGTGCCGATGCGCAGGGAGACGTACGCCGTGCAGAGAAGGATCCAGGACGTCCAACTGTTCGAGGCGACGGAATTCCGCCCGCAGCAGGGGCGGTTCGAGCAACCCGCGAAGAACCGGCTGCCAGCGGCGCGGCTCCGCGCCAGATCCGTTTCGCGCGTCGCTGCCGACCCTCCCACCCGTTCGGAGCGCAGCGGCGTGTTCATGCCGCCCAGCGCTGGCCGCAAGGAGCAGGGTTGATGAGTGCGTCCAAGCACGACGGCAGCGCGCCAGTCGCGCCGGCGAAGCCCGCCCCGACGCCGCCCTCCCCGGGGCTGCCGCCGGAGCCTTTGGCGGTGCTGAGGCTGTTCGCGGAGGCGGCCAAGGTCCGCTTCGACTCGGCGCAGGCGGCGGCGGCGCTGCGCCGGGCGGAAAGCGACGTTCCCCCGACGGCGGCGCGGGCGGCGCGGCAGCGGGTGTGCCAGGCGGCCGAGGCGTTGGGCATGCAGGTCCTCACGCGACGGATGTCGGTGCGCGAGGCGCTGGCGCAGGTGCTGGCGCAGTCGGGGCCGGCGGCGCTGGCCGTCTTCGCGGTCACGCCGGAAGGCGAAGGGCACTGGCAGGTGGTGGACGGGGCGGACGCGGGCCGAGGCAGGCTCGCCCGTCTGTCGCGCGGCGCCCTGGAAGGCTGGCTCGACGCCGAAGCGATCGCGCGCAAGATCGGAGCGGCCAGCGCGGACGCCGCTTTGGAATGGCTGCATGCGCAGCCGTCGGCGCCGCTGGCCGACGCGTCGCGGCGCGAGCTGCCGGGCGGGCACGCGGAGGAGCACCACGGCCCGCCGCCGTTGACCCGTCTGCGTGGCTTGCTGCGGGCCGAAGCGGGGGACCTGGGCATCGTGGTCGTCCACGCGGTCGGCGTCGGGGCGCTCAGCCTGGCGGTCCCCGTCACGGCGATGGCGGTCGTCAACACGACCGCGCTGGCCACGCTCGTGCAGCAGCTGGTGGTCCTGTGCGCAGGGCTGTTCGTGTGCCTGGCGCTGGCGGCGCTGCTGCGGGTGCTCCAGGCGGTGGTGGTCGAGTGCCTGCAGCAGCGCCTCTTCGTCCGCCTGGTCGCCGACCTGTCGCACCGGCTGCCCCGCGTGGACGTGAAGGCCTTCGACCAGCAGCACGGGCCGGAGCTGGTCAACCGCTTCTTCGACGTGCTGACGATCCAGAAGGCCGTCGCCACGCTGCTGCTCGACGGCGTGACGCTGGTCCTGCAGGTCGTCATCGGGCTGGCCCTGCTCGCGTTCTACCACCAGATCCTGCTGGGGTTCGACCTGGTGCTGATCGCCTCGCTGCTGTTCATGGTCTTCGTGCTGGGGCGGGGCGCCGTGCGCAGCAGCATCAACGAGTCGATCGCGAAGTACCAGGTGGCCGGCTGGGTCGAGGAGCTGGCGCGGCACCCGGTCGCGTTCAAGTTCTACAGCGGCCCCCGCTTCGCGCGCGAGCGGGCCGACCTCCTGTCCCGGCAGTATCTCCACGCCCGCCAGGCCCATTTCCGCGTCGTGCTGAGCCAGTTCGCCTTCGCCCTGGCGCTGCAGGCCGCCACCAGCACCGCCCTGCTCGGACTCGGCGGCTACCTCGTCATCCAGGGCCAGCTCACCCTGGGGCAGCTCGTCGCCGCCGAGATCGTCGTCGCCCTCGTCGTCGCCTCGTTCACCAAGCTCGGCAAGCAGCTGGAGAGCTACTACGACCTGCTGGCGGCGGTCGACAAGATCGGCCACCTGACCGACCTGCCCCTCGAACGCGAGGGGGGCGCCTCGCTCCCGCCCCGCAGCGGTGGCGCAGCGGTCCGCGCCCGCGGCCTCCGCTTCGCCTACACTCCGGACGGCCCGGCGGTGCTCGACGCACTGGACCTCGCCGTCGAACCGGGCGAGCGCGTCGCGATCCTGGGGCCCAACGGGGCCGGCAAGAGCACTCTGATCGACCTGCTCCTGGGCGTCCGCGCGCCGACGCGCGGCTTCCTCGAGATCGACGGCATGGACCTCCGCGACGCCCGCCTCGCGTCGCTGCGCGAGCAGGTCGCTGTCGTGAAGGGGGTCGAGATCTTCGAAGGCAGCGTGGTCGACAACGTCCGCATGGGCCGCGACGACCTTTCCCTGGCGCAGGTCCGCCAGGCCCTGGAGCAGGTGGGGCTGCTGGGCGACCTGCTCGACTTCCCCGGCGGGCTGCAGACGCTCCTGGGCACGGGCGGCTCGCCTCTTTCGGGCGGGCAAACGGTGCGGCTCATGCTCGCCCGCGCCCTCGTCGGCGAGCCTCGGCTCCTCGTGCTGGACGAGACCCTCGACGACATGGACCCCGAGGCCCGCCACCTTCTCCTGCCGGCACTGCTGGGGCCCGAAGCTCCCTGGACACTGCTGGTCGTCACGCACCGCCAGGAGATCGCACAGCTCTGCGGCCGCCACATCGTGCTGGCGCGCGGCGGGCAGCCGGGCCAGGCCCGCGTCGCCTCCCCCACCCTTTGAGAGTGATCCGATGGCCGAAAACACCAGTCATGCCCTTGTCGGGAACGACCATCTGCTGGCCTCCGCGCTCGAACTGGCGCGCCCCCCCCGCCTGGCCCGGCGGCTGTCCCGCGCCGTGCTGCTCGCTCTGGTGGTCCTCCCGTTCGTGCTGCTGTTCGTCCCCTGGACTCAGACCGTGCACGGGACAGGCCGCGCCATCGCGTTCAACCCGGTGCAGCGGCCCCAGTTCGTCGTCTCGCCCATCGAGGGACGCATCCGGAAGTGGTACGTCGTCGAGGGGCAGCGCGTGAAAGCGGGCCAGCCGATCGTCGAGATGGTCGACAACGACCCGAACCTGGAGCTTCGGCTGCTCGACGAGGAGCGCTCCGTCCTGGACCGCCTACGTGCACATGAGGGACGGGTGCGCGACATCGAGGCCCGCGTCTTCAACCTGAAGAACTCGCGCCAGCTGGCGATCGACGTGCAGGGCAGCATCCTGCGGCAGGAGCAGGCCCGCGTGCAGGCGGTGGAGCAGGAGCTGATCGAGTCGCGCGCCGCCCTCGACGCCGCCGAGCCCAACTACCAGAGGCAGAAGGGGCTGTTCGAGAGCAAGCAGGGGAGCCTGGTGTCGCAGCGCGACGTGGAGGTGGCCAGGCAGGTGCTCGACACCGCGACCGCGAAGCTGCGCCAGGCGGAGGCGCGCGTCAAGCTGGCCCGCGCAGGCGAGAAGGCGGCCCTGGACGGACTGGGCAAGGTCGACTCGGACACGGCGGCGATGATCAACCTCGAGACCGCCGTCGGCCGCTCCGCCGACGCCGAGGTCGCCTCCGTCAAGCGCGACAAGGCCCAGATCGAGGTCCGCATCGCCCGGCAGCGCGCCCAGTACGTCGACTCGCCGACCGACGGGGTCGTGTTCCGCCTGCTCGCCAACGCCGAGCAGGGGGGCATGCTGGTCCGGCCCGGCGAGAGGCTCGCCGTCCTGGTCCCCGACATCAAGTCCGAGCCGGTCCCGGCCACGCCCGGCGATCCTTCGACGTTGCCCTTGAAAGAGGGGAACTACCCCGGTATCGTCACCGAACTCCAGATCGACGGAAACGACCTGCCCCTGGTCCGTGTCGGGGACAAGGCGAGGCTGCAGTTCGAGGGCTGGCCGGCGGCGCAGTTCGTCGGCTACCCCTCCGTCGCGGTGGGCACGTTCGGGGGACGCGTCTACCTGGTCGATCCCGTCGCCGACGACAAGGGGCGCTTCCGCGTCCTCGTCGAGCCGGACCCCGACGACCAACCCTGGCCCGATCCGCATTTCCTGCGCCAAGGCGTGCGCGGACAGGGCTGGATCCTGCTCGAGGAAGTGTCGCTGGGGTGGGAGCTGTGGCGGCAGATGAACGGTTTCCCGCCGGTGCGCGACACGCCGGCCCCGAAGGGCGGCCAGCCGGGCGGCCCGGTCAAACGTTGAGGAAAAGACATGAAGCTGCGATCGGCAAGGATGCTCGCGCTGGTGGGATGGGGGTTCCTGACCACCCTCTGCGGCTGCGTGTCCGACGCTTCCCAATCCGGCTTGAACTTCGGCAAGGGCAGCGTCTGGTCGCCGACGCCGGCGCCAGCCACGCCGTCCCGCGTCGCCAAGCCGCCTGGACCGGCGGCGGAGGTCGTCCAGGCATCGTTCGCGCAGCCGCAGCCCGAGAAGGCCCCTGCCGGCGAAAAAGCGGGCCAGCCGACGCCGCCGCAGATGCTGCCGCCCGACGCGGTCGCTGGCAGGTCGCGCGCGGAAGTCGACGGAGGCGCCGGCGCCGCGCTCGCGCTCGACGAGCTGGTCGCCTCGGTCGAGACCCACTACCCGCTCCTGCTGGCCGCCCTGCAGGACCAGGGGATCACCTCCGGCCAGCTGCTCGCCGCGCAGGGCGCGTTCGACCTCAACCTGCGCGGACGCGAGTTCTGGCAGGTGGGCACCTATGACAGCAACCGCGTCAGCCTCGGCGTCGACCAGAACACCGACTGGAACGGCGTCTCCTTCTTCGCCCTCTACCGCTACTCGACCGGCGACTTCCCCATCTACTACGGCGACCGCAAGACCGGCGACGGCGGCGAGTTCCGCGCCGGCGTCCTCATCCCCCTGCTCGCCGGCCGCGCCATCGACCGCCGCCGGGCGACGCTCCAGCAGGCCGCCATCTCCCGCGCCATGGTCGAGCCCGCCGTCGCCGCCCAGCGCCTCGATTTCGTCCGCGCCGCCTCGCGCGCCTACTGGACCTGGGTCGCCGTGGGCAAGCGCTGGCAGGTCGCCCAGTCCGTCCTGAAAATCGCCGAGGACCGCGACAAGCAGCTCGCCGAACTGGTGAAGGCCGGCGCCCTCGCCATGATCGAGCGCACCGACAACCAGCGCGTCATCGTCGAGAGGCAGGCCCGCGTCATCGCCGCCGACCGGGCTTGGCAGCAGGCGTCGATCGCCCTGTCGCTCTACCTCCGCAGCCCCGCCGGCGAGCCGCAGGTCCCCTCGGCGGCTCGACTCCCCGCCGAGATCCCCGACCCACGCCCCTTCGACCGCACCCGCGTCGACCAGGACATCGAAACCGCGCTGCGCCAGCGTCCCGAACTGGAGCGGTTCCGGCTCCAGCGCGAGCGCGCCGCCGTCGAGCTGGAACTGGCCCGCAACCAGACCATGCCCAGCGTCAGCCTCGGACTGGAGGGCTACCAGGACATCGGCTACGCCGCGCCGTTCTCCAAGACCCCGCTCGTGAAAGGAACCCAGCTCGACCGGACCGCGTACATCGCCTCGCTCCAGCTCGACCTGCCCCTGCAGCAGCGCGACGCCAAGGGCCGCGCCATGGCCGCCCAGTCCGCCATCGCCCAGTTGAGCTTCCAGGAGAAGTTCCAGCGCGACCGCGTCGTTGCGGAGATCCAGGACGCCGCCTCGGCGCTGGAGCGATCCTACGAGCTGCTGAACAAGGCCCGCGAGAACGTCACGGTGGCCCGCAAGGTCGAGAGCGGGGAGCGCGAGCGGTTCACGAAAGGGCAAGGGACCATCGTCATCCTGAACCTGCGCGAGCTGGTCGCCGCCGAGGCGTCCTTCGCGGAGGTCGACGCGCTGGCGGAGTACCACCGCTCGCAGGCCGACTACCGGGCCGCCCTCGGCCAGCAAACGGCCCCGCGCAGCGTCCCGGGCGAGGAGCGGCCGAGGGAGCGATGACATTCGCTCCGGCGGCCCAAGGCGTCAACGGTCGCGTGACGGCTCCTCGTCGAGCAGCGCGAAGCGCACGTTGGCGTCGAACGTCCCCTCGAACGCGGGGTCGTGACGGTAGCTGGCGCGGCGGCACGGCTTGCAGCCCTCGCCGGTGACGTGGACCAGCGCGTCCTCGCGCTTCAGCGCCATCAGCTCATGCGGGTCCTTGCCGACCACGTCGGCCCATTCGCGGGCCATCTGGTAGTTGGCGACGCCGAAGACCTGCAGCACGGCGGAGTTGTTGACCATCGTCTGCCAGTCGCGCTCGTAGAGGTGGCGGAGCTGCGACAAGTCCTGCCAGAAGGTGTGGACCTGCACGCCGTAGCCCCGGTGCAGGGTGATCGCTTGGCGCAGCGCCGCCAGGCTGCCCAGCTGCGCCGCCTCGTCGATGAGGAACAGCGTGCGCGTCCTCGGCAGCCGGCGCCGGCTCGTCACCGCCGTCAGCAGCGTCCCCAGCCACAGCCGCAGCAGCGTCCGGTGGCTCTCCAGCTTCTCCGGCGGGATCACGAGGTAGATGCTCATCGGCTTCCCCTCGACCACGTCCTGCAGCTCGAAGCTGCTCGTCTCCAGCGTCTTGGCGACCTCGGCGCTGCCCAGCGCCTTGATGTACGTCGTCGCCGTCGAGCGCACGCAGGGGCGGGTGCGGTCGGACGGGATCGACAGGTACGACACGAACTCGTCGCGGGCCAGCGGGTTCTTCACCTTCTTGTCATCGAGCATCTTGGCGAGCGTGTAGTCGAGGTCGTCGTGGTACATGTACGAGCGCAGCTTGTTCAGCGTGCAGGCGTCGGGCGTCTCGGTCGAGGCGATGTGCGCGATCAGCCCCGTGATGATCGCCCGGCCGGTGTCGTCCCAGTACGGCTCGCGGGTGAACTCGTGCCCGTGCGACAGCAGCGACGACAGCATCTCGGCGTCGCACTCCATGATCGAGCGGGGCAGGCGGAAGATGTCGAGCGGGTTCAGGCAGTCGCTCTTCTCGGTGACGACATGGAACGGGTCGAGCACGACGACGCGCTGGCCCATCTCGCGGCGGCGGCGCGACGTGACCTGGTAGTTCTCCCCCTTGGGGTCGATGACGATGACGGTGCCGGTGAAGCGGAGCAGGTTGGGGATGATGACGCCGATCCCCTTGCCCGCGCCGGTCGGGGCGACGGTCATGAGATGGCTGTCGCCCCGGTAGACGATGGGGCGTGGCGAGGCTTTGCCTTTTCCCGCGAGGGGGCCGAAGCCGAACTGTTCCGCGAGGTCGCCGTTCTCCCAGCCGAGGAAGACGGAGCTGTCGTCGGCCATGCTGAAGAACGGGTCGTCGCGCGGCTCGCGCGGCTTGCGCGTGCTGGCGACGCGCTTGGTCGCCGGGGTCGTTTCCTCGTCGCGTGCTGCAGGTTCCGGGCTGGCGGATCGACGTGCCATCTCAGGCCTCCCTTGCACAAGAGGTTCGCTTCTCTGCTTCGGATCAGGGATCGACGCCGCACTCGTCGTGGTGCGCTGCTGCGGAGGAATGGGGGGTTCGATGCGGATCGCGTGCCGGAAGAACGCGCAGGCTTCCAGGGTGACAGGGGGGCGCGTCCCCAATGCATTGTAGCGCGTGCAAAGTGCTTTTGGGAAGGCCGGATACGCGCGACAGCAAAAGCCTGGGTCGAATTTCGTCATCACAACGATAATGAATGACGCTGAAACGATGACGATTTTGCGGGCGGTTGCAGGGCGGCAGCGGCGCGTTCATGGCCGATTAATTTGTCGCAATCTGTTGCAGTGAAAAGAATTGCATTCAACAACTTGGCGTCGTGAGCGATGCGTGGCATTGTGGTTGCTTTGAGTCTCCTTCATCAGCCAGGCCAAGTGAGCCTGGCAAACACCCCTCGAAAGACCGCTGCGGCCTGACGGCCCTGGCAACCAGGAGACTCCCATGTTCACCGCGCTCTCGAAGATGTTCGGCTCGACCACCAAGACCCCCGTCGCCGCCCGCGCGGACGCCACGCTGCAAAGCAAGCCGAAGTTGGAGACCCTGGAGGAACGCCAGGTCATGTCGGCAACCGTCATCAGCGGCGACCTCTACATCTACGGCAACAACGCCAACAACACCGTCACCGTCAACT
>JAYSSW010000262.1:0-4554 GCA_043720335.1 Planctomycetia bacterium | reverse complement strand
GCCTGAAAAACACGGTTTTTCGGGTTTAGTGGAGTGCCAATTCCGCAACAAAGTAGGCTTCTCAAACAGCCTCTTAGCCTGTCGCCGTAGGCGGCATGGCAAATGTGGCCGAAATCGCCGGAAATAGGCAGAATCAGTTCTGTCCAATCACAAGTTCGGCGGCGGAGAGATTACTGGAGCGAGAGGGTACACTTATGGCAAGCGACTTCTGGGCCATCGCCTACGACCTCGATGTCAAGGGCATGAAGGCTGCGGGCTTCACCAAAAGCAACGTCACGCAGTTCTACAACTCTGTGCGGGAGTGCTTGACGAAGAACCGCTTCGAGAAGATGAAGCAACTGAGCATCTACACAAGCGACAAGGCCAACTCGATTAGCGATGCCTTCGCCGCCTGCATGGCATTGCAGAAGGTGAGTGACGCTGACAAGTTCATCAAGCGGCTGCACCTGTTCCGCGTGGAAGACTTCAACGACTTGCTGCCGCTCGTGGCCAGCGGCAAGACATCGGCTGAGAAAGACTTGGTCGAGGAACAGATCGAGGAAGTCTACGGCGCGGAGGAGAAAACCGTCGCCAAAGACAAGGCATTGGTCGCCAAGGCGTAGGCAGTTGGGGTCAACATGGCAGGCCGAACCAGGCGCTGCAGCAGACCGGGGCCGCATGTAGCGGTTCCGGGGTTCGTTGTCGCTGAACGGCCCCGGCTGCTGAGCTGTGACGTTAGGAGGAATTTCCCTCTCCTTCTCTCCCTGCCTTTCTCTCTGTGTCCTCTGTGGCTAAACTCCCCCTGTCACCGTCTACTTCTTCGGTGCTTCGACGATCTTCGTCGGGACGAAGCCGGGCGTGGCGTTGAAGGTGGCGACGAGGCTGCCGTCGGTCTTCCACAGGCGGACTTCGCCGTTGGCCGACCCGCCGGCGACGGTCTTGCCGTCGGGGCTGATGGCGACCGCGAAGGCCCAGTCGGTGAGGCCGGTGAGCGTTTTGAGAGCCGTGCCGGTGATCGGGTTCCACAGGCGGATGGTGCTGTCGGCGCTGCACGAGGCGAGGATCGGGTTCTTGGCGTCGTTGAACAGGGCGACGCGGAAGACGGCCTTGCCGTGCCCGCCGAGGGTCTTGGTCTGCTTGCCGATCGCTTTGGACAGGTCGGTCGCCTGCCAGACGCGGATCTGGTTGTCCTCGCCGGCCGAGACGCCGAACTTGCCGTCGTTGACGACGGCGATGCCGTAGACGACGTTCTGGTGGTCGGGGAAGGTGAGCAGCGACTCCTTGTTGTCGAGATCCCAGACCTTGGCCGTCTTGTCGCGGCTGGAGGTGAAGAGGGTCTTGGCGTCCGGGGAGAAGGCGATTCCCAGGATCCAGTCGGCGTGGTTCTCGATGCTGTGTTCGAGCTTGCCGGTGGGGAGGTCCCAGACGCGGATGAGGCGGTCGCAGCCGCCGGCGGCCAGCTTCTTGCCGTCGGCGCTGACGGCGATGGCGAGGATGGAGTCGTCGGTCTGGAGCAGGTCCTTGACGAGGACCGCTTTGTCGTTGGCGCCATCGACCGACGGGACGCCGCCGTGGTCCTTGGCCGCGCCGGCGTTGAGGTCGTAGACGCGCACGTCCCCTTCCTGTCCGGGCCTGCCGCCGGCGACCGCGAGCTTGCCGTCGGCCAGGAAAACCATCGCGTGGGCGCGCTCGGCGCGGGTGAAGACGCGGCGGAGCAGCTTGCCCGACAGGTCCCAGACGGTCAGCTCATGGTTGCCGCCGACAACGATCTTCGTCCCGTCCGGCGTGAACGCCAGCGCGTTGATGAGGTTCGGGTACTTGTGCGTTGCGTGCGGCACCGGCGGCTTCCAGCGGACGCGCAGCTCGCGCAGGATGTCGGCTTTCGCCTCGACGCCGTTGTCGAGCTTCGCCCCCTCGTCGATCCACTTCGCGATGATCGCCACCTTCTCCTTCGACAACGCGTCGCCAGCGTCCTTGGGGGGCATCCGCTCGGTGCCGGTCGCGGTCAGCACGTGCATCAGGTAGCTTTCCTTCGACTTGCCCGCGACGATCGGGTCGTCCTTGGTGCCCCCTTTGCGGAGGTTCTCGAACGTGGTGATCTCCAGCTTCCCCTTCTTCTTCTTGGCGTCGTGGCAGGCGAAGCAGTTCTCCTTGAGGATCGGCGCCACATCGTTGATGAAGCTGACCGGCCCCTTCGGCTGCTGGGCGTGGGCGGGGACGGCTTGGCCGAGCAGCAGCCAGGCGAGCGCCAGGCCGGCGATCACGCACAGGAAGCACGAGCAGGTGAAGCGGGGACGAGGCATCGAAGGACTCCTACGAATCGCGAATTGTCGAGCAAGGTGGGAGAGCAGCGGGCAGGTTTCCGTGAATTATAAGCGGCCCGCAGGCCAATGCGAGCAAAAACGAAGTTTGTCGCGGCCATATAGCCCCCGGCTTGCCGGGGGTGCGGCGCGACCCACGTCGGTTGAAACCGACGTGATCGGCGACCCTGCCAGTCGGCCCACGTTTTTTCGATGAACGCGGATCAGCTTCACGTCGCACCCCCCGGCAAGCCGGGGGCTATATGGCCGCGTCGCGGCCTACTTCCTCAATGCCGGGCTGACGTTGATCGGCAGCACGAACTCGGTGGCGACCCCCTGGCTGGTCTCGGCGATGACGCGCAGGTCGGCCTGTAGCGGCTCGATGCTGAAGGAGACGGTGAGCGACAGGTAGCCGGTCTCGGCGTTGGGATGGACCTGGAGCTTGCCGATATTGACGCCGTCGGGGGCGTTCTTGACGTAGAGGCTGACGGGGCCTTTGTAGTCGATGCGTTTGATCCTGACATTGATGAACTTGCGGTCGCCGGGGCGCATCAGGTCGTTGGAAAGCTGGACACTGACGAACTCCACACTGCCAGTGGGGGCGGCCGGTCCCGTCGTGCGGAAGAGCAGCCACAGCGACACGGCCAGCGCCGCCACCGCAGCGACCCCGGCGAAGGCGAGGATCGCCCAAAGCCGCTTCCGTGACTGGGGCCTCGGCTCCGGCTTCAGGCGCTTCGGAATCGCCTCGTCAAAATCCAGCCCTGCCCCGGCGTCCTCCGTGCCGAACGGATTGGCGATCTCCCCCGAAGGCTCCGCGACCGACGCCATCGGGATCGACTCCTGTGGCGCGGGCAGCGCGAACGGCACCGGTTGGATCGGCGACGCCACCACCGGCGCTGGCAGCGCGAACGGCAACGCCTGGATCGGCGTCGCCATCCTCGGCACCGCGACGGCCATCGGCACCGTTGAAGAGGGCAGCTCCATGATCGGCATCGCCAGCGGCACGTCGCTGCTCGCCAGCGGCGCGACCGGCAGCCAGGCGGTCTCGACGCTCGGCTGCGTGAACGGCGCCAGCGCCTCCGCCACCTCCGCCGGCGTCTGGTAGCGCTCGGAGGGATCGCGGGCCATCATCTTCAGCAGCACGTCGGCCAAGCCCGGCGGCGTGTCGGGGCGCACGTCGCGCACGCGCGGCGGCTCGCCGGTCAGCCGTGCGCCGATCTTCTCGACGACCGTGGTGCCGGGGAAAGGGGGCTTGCCGGTGAGGAGGTAGTAGAGGGTGCAGCCGAGGCCGTAGATGTCGGCGCGGGTGTCGGCGTTGATGGCGTCCTGGGCCTGCTCGGGGGCGATGTAGTCGATGGTGCCGACGATGTTGCCGATCTGCGTCAGCCGGGCGGCGTGGACGTGCTCGCTCTCGAAGCGGGCCAGGCCGAAGTCGAGGATCTTGACGAGGGGAGATTTATCATTGCCTGGGAACGACAGCAGCAGGTTGCCCGGCTTGATGTCGCGGTGGATGACGCCGCGCTCGTAGGCGTGCTGCAGGCCGAGCGCGGCCTGCCGGGCGTACTCGGCGGCGTCGTGCGGCGAGAGGGGGCCTTTCTCCTTGACGAGCCGCGACAGGTCCTTGCCGTCGATGCAGTCCATCACCAGATAAGGCCGGCCGTTGACCTCGTCAGCGTCGCGGACCAGGACGATGTTGGCGTGGTGGAGCTGGGCGGCGGTCTGCATCTCGCGGCGGAAGCGGTCGAACGCCTTGCCGCTGTTGAGATGCTCCTTGTGGATGGTCTTGACCGCGACGACGCGGTCCATGCGCAGGCTGGACGCCTCGAAGACCTGGCCCATCGCCCCTTCGCCGAGCCGTTTGCGCAGGCGGTAGCCGCCGAGAACCAACAACTCGTGGTTGCCCTGGAGGATCTGGTTGACCTGGAAGGGGGTGAGCCAGTCGCGGCGGATCAGCTCCTTGGCCAGCCCGTGCGACTCCGGGAAGCCCGGCAGCAGAGGCCGGAGTGTAGCCGCCTGGTCGGGGGCGAGGAACTGGTTCTGTTCGAGCCAATCAAGCAGCTCAGTGGGATTCAGGATCGCCATGAACGCGCCGGCCTGGAGTGCGGGTCTACTTCTGAAGCCATGATACTTTCCGCGCCGCCCCGTGGCGAACGAAAAAGGGAGCAGCGCGAGAAAACCAAACCAAACCCTTCTGCGAGCTGAGAAGCTGTTTCAATACTTCGCGAGTCGCAACTTCTTTGCAACGGCGAGCGGCGCGGCGTAAGCCCGCCGTGAA
>JAYSSW010000261.1:0-9529 GCA_043720335.1 Planctomycetia bacterium | reverse complement strand
AGCGGACGCTGGCGGCGTCGGCGAAGGCGGCGGTGAGGCTGCGGAGGGGGGACCAGGCCCAGCAGAGGGCGAGCCAGACGAGGTCGGCGGGGGTCCAGGAGCGGTTGCCGTGGGAGGGGAAGGAGTCGAAGGGGCCGTGTCCGCCGAGGAGCCAGAGCCGGAGCTCGTCGAGGTGGTCGCCGTGGGTGGGCCGGCGAGACTTCGGTCGGCACGGTTTCGGTCGGCGCGGTTTCGGTCGGCGACGATCCGGTGCGGAGGCCGTATGCTTTGCCATGAGCCAGATTCCTTTCCGACGGACGCGTGGTCCGTTGGTGCTGAAGGGGGAATCTGGCTCTTTTCGCAAACTTCCGCGGTCGCCGAAACCTTCATTTTTGGCCGAATTAATCCTTCACGGCGTTGCCCGGCGGGGCAGCGGGGCTGGATCGCCCTGGCAGATGAATGCGCCCCAGTACAGCGGCTCCGGGCGCCGCGCTTTGAGCGCGAGTTGAGCCTCGCGCAACGCTTCGGCCCTCGGCTTGCCGTTCAGGAGACTGCGATAGAAGTCCTCCATCAATTCCTGCGTCTGCTGGTCGGGAACTTTCCACAGGCTCATCACCAGCGTCTTGGCCCCGGCCAGCACGAAGGCGCGGCGCAGGCCGAAGACGCCCTCGCCCACCTGGATCTGCCCCAAGCCGGTTTCGCACGCCGACAAGACAACCAGGTCGGTGTCCAACAGGTCCAGCCCCGTGACGTCCTCGGCGGTGAGCAATCCATCCTCGGCCTCGGCAGGAAGGGCGCCGTTCTTGAGCCAGGTGTTGGCGCCGGCCAGCGCGAGGCCGGAGCGGAGCAACGGGTTCTCCAAGCCAGCACCGGAAAGCCGGCCCGAACCGCCCGAGGCTTGTCCAGGCAGCGCTCCCAGGTCGCGGAATTCCTTGTTGGGATCGCGCTTCTGGTCAGCGAGGAAGAAGCCGTGCGTGGCCAGGTGCAGGATGCGCGGCGAGCGGCAGGCTTTGAGCCGGCTTTCGAGAGCGTCCACGTCCAGCCAGGGCGTCACGCCGAGCAGGGCAGCGATGCGTTCGCCTTCCAAACGCGTTCCCTTCAAACGGCCGAACCGCAAGCCGCGATCCAGGCTGTGGGAATGCCGGCTGGACGGCGGTTGCGGCGCTGGGGCGACAGCCGGGGATGGTGGCTGGGCGATCGGTTCCGCAGCGGGGACTGGAACAGGCGCAGAACGACCAAACCAGCGCGACCAAAACCCCGCTTTCCGCAGCGGCGACTTCGACTCGCTGAGATCGTTGGCAGGGTGGTGTGGCGTGGCGGGCGTCCCGGTCGCGAGGTCGAAGTCGGGATCGGCGAGCACCAGCGGAGCGGCGGGCGGGCCCGAGGATTTGGCCCCGAAACGGAGCACGTCGCGGCCGCAGCTCAGGTAACTGATGGCGTACTCGTCGATGAGGCGGCGCCCGTCGGCGGTGGGCAGCGCCTCGAACGGCAGCCGGGCCAGGTCGCCGTCGGGAGCCAGCAGCAGCCGTTTGCAGCCGGCCAGGGCGGGGATCAGCTTGTCGAAGACGGCCGCACGCAAGGCCTGGCCTTCGCCGCTGGCAGCGAAGCGAGAAATGTCGGAGGGGGCCGCGCCCAGGTCGCGTCCGGCGCGGCTTTCCGCCTCGCCGGTGACGCCCGAGCGGAAGTCCGCGATCATCCGGCCGATCGGCTCCGCTTCGCCCAGGTCGATCATTCGGACCTCGTCAGACCCGGTTGCGTGCAGGGTGAAAGCAAAGTAGCGGGGCTGCTTCCATCGCGGCTCCTGCTGGGCCGCGACGCCTTTGAAATTGCGGACGAGAACAAGAACAAACTCGACGAGGGCAAGTCCCTCCGGCAACCCAAGGGCCACCGCCCCGCAATCCGTGTCCCGCAACCGTTGCTCCAGGTGAATCTCGCGAATCTGGTGCGCCAGGTCATCTTCCAGGCGCGCCTTTTGGACGTGCAGCGCCGCCAGGCGTTGCCTGTGGCCAGCCAGCCCGGCCGCTCCGGGTTCCGCCAAGCTCATTCCGGCGATCTGCATGCGCAGGCCGGCGAGTTCCCGCAACAGTGCCTCCTGAGCGGGATGCTTCTTCCCGCCAAGAATCGTGTCCCGCTGCAGCATCAGCACCTCAGCCCCGATCGCTTTGCGCCGGAGCACCAGATCCAGGGCTCTCCGCGCCACGGCGGGCGACTCCCGAAAATGCTCGCCCACCAACGACAAGTAGGCGTGCAGGTTTCCTTGCGCCTTCCGGAGAAAAGCCATGCGCTGAGATTCGGAACTGAAGGAGAAGACGTCCTGAATTCCCTGGTGGTCGATCTCCATCGCCTCTTCCATCAGCGCCAGGGCTTCGGAGGGCCGGTCGGTGGCCGCTTGGAGAATCGCCAGATTGTTGAGGCTGACGGAAAGATCGGGATGCCTCTCCGGCAGGATGGCGCGACGAATCTTTAGCGCTTGCTGATAGTGCGGTTCCGCGGTCGCGAAATCCCCCATCGTTTCGTGGAATCTGGCCAGATTGTTCCACTGGTGGGCTGTCGACGGATCGTCCGGCCCGAGGACCTTCGCGGCGATCTCGCTCGCCTGGAGGTAAAGGGGCGCCGCCGCCGCGTATTTCCCGAGCGATTTGTACAGCAATGCCGCATTGCCCACCGCCGCGGCGAAAGACGGGTGCTCTTCGCCGTGGGCTGCTCGTGTTATCGCCATCACCTGCACAACGAGGGGCTCGGCCGCTTCAAACTTGCCGACGGTCTGGTACACCATCCCCAACTGGCTCAAACACGCGGCGTATTTCGGATGCTTCTCCCCCAAGGTTGCGCGCAGGATCTTCAAGGCTTCCTGCGCCAGGAACTCCGCCTTGGCGTAGTCCCCCAGCGCCGCGAACAACTCCACAAGAGTGCTCAGGCTGTCGGCGAGGACCGGATGCTCGTTCCCGAACACCTGGCTCCGAATCGTCATTGCCTGACGAGCCGTGAGTTCGGCTTCCGCGTATTCCCCCATGTCAAGGCACTGATGCGCGAGACGGTCCAGACTGTCGGCGAAGTCCGGGTGACTCTCTCCCAGAACGGCGCCGAGAAGGTCGGTGCTTTGACGCAGCAGCGCGGACGCTTGACGGTGGTTCCGCGTCGCCTGGAAGCAAACGGCCAGGTTGCCCAGGGTCGCGGCGTAGGCGGGACTGCTTCGGCCCAGGTTCAACTCGACGATCTGGAGCGCTTGTTGGAAAAGCGGCTCCGCCTCGCGATGCCGCTTCATGGAGCCGTAAAGCTGCCCGAGGTTGTTCAGCGTGCGCGCGCATTCGAGATGGTTCTCCCCCAGAGCCGAGCGGACAATCTGCAACGCCTGATGGCACAACGGCTCGGCGAGCGCGTACTGTCCTCGATCCGCGTGCAAGGCCGCCAGGTTGCTCACGTCGATCGCGTAGTCCGGATCATGCTCCCCGAGCGCTTTGCGGTCAATTTCCATCGCTTGCCGACAAAGGGGTTCCGCTTCCGCGAATTGGCCCCTCGCACGATGCAGTTCGGCAAGATTGTTGAGACTCGTCGCGTAGTAGGGATGGTCCTCGCCCACCGTCGTCCGATAGATTTCCGCCGCCTGCTCATAGAGCGGTTTTGACTGCTCATACTTTCCCAGCAACTTGTGGACGAGCCCAAGGTCGCCAAGGCATGTCGCATAGTTCGGATGGTGCTCGCCGTACAGCTGGCGTCCCAGTTCACGGGCCTGGGCTGCGAGGCGCATCGCCGGTTGGTACTGGCCGTGGAGTCGCAGTTGGGTCGCCTGGTGCAACAGTTGCTGGAAGTGCCGTTCGTCGTTTGGCATGGATTTCTCCCTGTGCGAGAGATCGTCTTCCTCTCTTTCACGAACCTACCACGTCGAAATACGTCGCCAGCGCCGTCCAGCGGTCGGCCTGCAGCCCGCGGAGCCGGGTCAGCAGTGTATCGAGGTCGGCCGGGCTGAGCAGTCGGGCGGGAACCTTGGGATCGCTCGGCGCCCAGTCCATTCCCAGTGGCTCGTCGGTGATGATCGCCAGCAGATGCTCGCGGCCAGGCCTGCCCGTCACTTCGAAGGCGTCGTAGCGCGCTCCCTTTTGCGGCAGGTAGGCGCGGCCCATGGCCAAACGCGTTTCCGGAGCGAAAGCGGACGGGCACAGGCAGTAGATGTTTCCCGACGGCCCCTCGTCGAGCAGCAGCAGATGACCCGCGCGTTCCGACTCGACGGCCAGGCACACGCGGTCGCCCAGGCGTTGGCGGTGCGCCACATCGTCCTGCGGGGCGCCCAGGTCGCGCATGGGAATGCCGCGTTTGACGCGGTCCGCCGGCATGGGCCAGATCTGGTCGGTGAACCGGGCCAGCGCACGCAGGCCTTCCAGCCCTCCGGGCTGCGGCTGCGGCTGCACCGCCGGCGTGGCGACCGAGACGGCGCCGGTTACTGTCGTCCTCACTCCGGCGCTTCTTAACGCCTGCAGCACGCGGGGCAGCCACTGCTCGGCTGGCCGGTCCAGCACCTCGATCCACTGGCATCCCTCCAGCCAGTACTGCACCTGCTCGGGGTACCTGCTCATCGGCTCGATCAGCAGCGGCAGGTACGGCCGGCCGTAGCTCCAGGCCATCTGGATCTCCTGTTTGACGTTCTTCGAGCGCATCGAAGCGTCGCTGCACATCAGCATCAACACCTTGCAGTTCTTGATGCCGTCGACGATCTTGGGGCCGTAGTTCTCGCCCCCCAGGATCTCGTCCTGGTCGCGCCAGACCGTGACCCCGGCCGACGCTAGGTGTCCCGCCAGCTGGACGACCGGTTCGCGGTCGCGGCTGGCGTAGCTAATGAAAATCTCGGGCGTGGCCGCGTCATTGGCGCTGCTCATCGACTTGCCCTTCACGCTCGTCACACTTGGGGATCGATTTGACGCTCCTACATCTCCGATCCCGGCGGCTCCAGGATGATGCGGAAGCCCTGGCGGGCGATGGTTGCTTGGTAGCCGCGGGCGGCGCTGCGGTCCTTGTCCTTCTCCGTTTCCGGAAGTTCGCGGTACGGGATCAGCAGCGGGTGCAGGAGCAGGTCGTTGTCGCGCTCCTTGGCGTAGCGCCAGCCCTGGCGCACCTTGGCGTCCATCCAGCCGTCGTGCTCCGCCGCCGCGAGGGCCTCGAGATTGCGACCGATGACCGCGTCGATCTCGTCGTCGGCCGACGCGGGAGCCGACGGACTGATCTTCGCGAGATAGAGGCCCGCGTGCGACAAG
Organism: Planctomycetia bacterium; assembly: GCA_043720335.1. Classification (GTDB taxonomy): domain Bacteria; phylum Planctomycetota; class Planctomycetia; order Gemmatales; family Gemmataceae; genus JAYSSW01. Next base: position 4,304 of record JAYSSW010000261.1, on the reverse strand, counting down.
ACCTCGGCGATGCGGCGGACCGCGTCGCGGTTGTCGTCCTTGGCGTGCTCCGGCAGGTCGGCGTAAGAGACCTCCTTGAGTGGATGCTTCGCCTCGGCCGTCGCCTGGAACGTCTTGTGGACGGCCTCCGCCATCGCCTCCAGGTCGTCCAGCGCGACATCGCGACCGACGATGCGCAAGAACTCCCCCGGATCGACATGCAGCGCCAGCAGGTGGGTCGGCGGCAGGTCGCCGCGGACGATGGCACCGGTCCGGCTGCTCTGGCGGAGCTGCTCGAGAAGCTTCTCCAGCGAGCGCGAGCCGTGCAGGTAGCGGCCCACTTCCAGCACCGCGCGGAGAATGCCTGCATCCATCGTCAATCGCTGTTTCGGGGACCTGGTCAGCTTCGCGCGTAGGAACAGAGCGCGTCGAATCGGGTAGCTCACGTCGGTCGGATCGTTGCGCCAGGAGCCCGTCTCGGGGTCCTTCACCTGGCGCTGGTTCGGCCCGAGCACGTTGAGGTAGCCGCTCAGGCGGCTGACAAAGTCCGGGCCCTTCCGCTTGCGGAAATGGTCCGGATCGCCGCCGGGGCCTGGCAGGCCCGCTCCGAACGCCTGAAAATCGTGGCTGGTTCCTCCCGCGAACACGAAGATGCACTTGCCGATCGGGTGCGAGATCTGGCCGTCCTGGAAGCGGCCGTCCTGCATCGGCGCCAGCAGGTACTGCAGCCATCTCAGGCCGTCGGAATCGAACTCGTCCCAGAAAACGACGGGGGTCTTGCCTTCGAGCGCCTTGTCACGCACCTGGTGGAACAGGCCGATCAGTTCGCTCGGATCGTCGAACTGAGCAAGGTTGAACTCGAGGATCGGCGTCTGCTTGCCGAGGACCGCCCTGGCGATCTGCTTGACGCCGAAGGATTTGCCCGCGCCGGGCGGGCCGAACACGGCGAGCGAGAGCGGCTTGTTGGCTTCGCGCTGGCCTTCGTAGTCGAGGACCAGGCGGCGCAGACTGCGGAGGCTTTCAATCTCGTGCCGTTCGATGACAAACAGGTCGCCGAACCGCAGGTACGGCACCCGGCTCAATTCGTCCGGTCCACGCAGGGCGACGCGCCGGGCCGTGCCGAACTGCGGCGTCGATTTCGCCGCCGACGAGTTGAACCCTTGGAGAACAGTCCACTGCTCGCGTCCCGGGACGCTGGCGGGCGGGACCACGGCAGCGCTGTAGGTCCAGGTGGGCTTGCGAATCTCTGCGGCGACCGGCGCAAAGGGGAAGCCAGGCGATTTGTCCGCGACGCTGCCATGTCCCTCGACATGGAAGCGCCGCATGCCTGCCAGTCCTGCCTGAATGCTCTGGACGAGCTGCCTTCGAATCGCGCCGGGGGTCGCTGATCGATTCGGCAACTGGTCGACGACGGCTGCAGTCAGGCAGGTATGCAGTCCGTAGACGGTGCCCAGCAACGATCCTGCGAAATCTCCTTCGAGACTGCCGGGATCGTACACGAGCGTGAAGACCGGCTGCTCCGGCTTGCTGAAGTCGGCCAGAACCGCTCCGTCGCTCTGGAAGCTGACGACGACGTAGTGGCACGCGCTCAAGCTTTTCAGCGGTGAACTGCGGTCCCAGTCGGCCACAAGATCAAGCGCGGTCCGCTCCCAGGAGAGGGCCTGCGAAACCTGCGCCCCTTCGGTACGCACGTCGTTGATCGAAACCAGGGCGATGCAGCGATCCCGCAGCCGCTGCTCGCCTTGGCTGGCCGCCACGACCGCCCGCCAAAGGTCGCCGCAGCCGAACGGCGCCGACAGCTTGAACACCAGCCACTGCGGCCACTTCGCCTGGGGATCGCTCAAGAACCGGGGCCAGCCCACCTTCGCGGGGGCGAAGCGAAAGCCCAGGCCAGCGTCGTCCAGCACCACGATGTCGTGGTCGCGCCCCAACGCACCGTTTGCGGTCGTCGGCACGAAGCGGCTCGCCGTTTCCTCACCGAACCCGAGCGGTTCGTCCAGCCGCCAAACGTCGCCCGCCTTCGCGTCGGCCGGGTCTTTCGCGCGCGGCTGGAACACGCCGTAGCCATGCAGTGCCGCAGGCAATTGGGCCGTCGTCGGCCTTTCCACGCCGAAATGAACCTCGCTGCGGCTCGCCCCGTCGGGCGCGGCCGCCTGCAGCGCAGCGAGCAGGTCCGCGAGCAGCCCCGCGCCGCCGTCGGTCGCCGCCGCGACGGTCCCGAGCCGAATCGTCGACCCCGGCCGCCGTTGCTGGCCGACGTAGATCTGATGGTCGATCACCACGTCCCCAGCGACGAGGATGGAACGGGGGCCAGGGACGGCCACTGAAGTCGGTGTCATCTCGGTGTTCCTTGGGGAGAGCAAGCAAGAATCAGCTTCTTGTAAGGTGGGCCGCATGCAAACGCCAGCATTTTTCGGCGGGAAACCCTCGCGCGGCGGACTCGGGGATGACGAACGGTAGGTCGAGGCCGACACGGACGGAATCGCGCAAGGTCGTCGTGTCGGCAGCGCGGATAGCGGACGCGGTCGGGCCAGGGCCAGGAGACCTCGAAGCCGTGCCCTTGGAGATGGCGCTGGTAGCCGGTGACGGAGACGCCGTCGGGCAGGTCGAAGTCGATGGTGATGCTGGGCATGGCCGCTCCCTGGCAAGACGGGTATCTGTCCGCCGCTGCCGCCGGGCGGACTTCGCACCGATCATCGATAGCTCTACTGTAACCGATAGCAACATGTTGCCCCATAACGGCTTACGCCGAAAAGCAAGCATTTGGTGTGCAATTGTGACGGCCTTCGCAATCCGGTGAATGGAGAAAGCTACTGGAATTCGTGGCGTCTATCGCTAGCTGACACATGTACATGTAGCGTACGCATGAGAAAAACTCGCTTTATTTCTGTCATAAATGACCTGCCACCAACGATTTGAGGCAAGCGTTACAGTAGAAATAGGAAGCCGTCGCTCTGCCGGAAACCACCGATTCCGCGCGGTTCGCACCTATCAACGGAAGAATCGAAATTCATCGTGGTCACGTCCGCAATGGTACGCAAGTTGTTGACGAGACAAAGGCATTCATTATTATGCCACCGAACGTTTAATGACTTTTGAATCAGCAGACAAAACACCAAGGGTTTACGAATCCTCCAACGTGAAGAAATAACAATGATTACTGATGCCTGCCGTAAATCCAACCCATACTCTCCCTTTGGAACTACTAACGATTGGAGCCAAGAATTCCGTGGGATACCACGTAATAGTTTGTTGGGTTGTGGCCAAACAGATTTCGGTTTCGAGAGCCCGCGCTAGCGCCCAGTAAGGAACCGTAGCGGCTCCCAAAGCGATGGCCTTTACGTCCACGGAGAATGGGACGACTTCCAAACGATTTCCTGTGTGACGGTCCCAGAGGGAAACATTCCCGTCATTTGATCGAGACGCAAGTGAATTGCCATCAGCGGTGAAACAAAGCTGAGTAATTTCCTGCGACTCACAATGGAACGTGTGTTGCAGTGTAAAAGTAACAGCATCCCAAATCTTGATCTTCTGGTCGATGCCTCCCGAAGCAAAGAAGCGTCCGTCGGGCGAAAACGCAAGGCATCTGACTTCGCAATCATGTGCTGCAAAGCGAGCGACTTGAGCTTTCGTTGTAAGATCCCAAACGACGATGTTCCCCATTTCCAAGCCAACGACAACAATCCGCCCTTGTGGGGCGTAAGCAATGCTGCGAACCGTTGCTTCGGTCACAAGGTCAAATCCTGATTGCGTTTGGAGATTCACGATGCGCAGTTTATTGTGGGAACCACCGAACGCGATGTGGCTCTGGTCGGGTGCAAAGCAAATTGCGTAAATATCGGCCCAACGGTCCGTGGCGCTGAACTCCGCTACCACGTGTCCCGTCGTTGCATTCCAAAGCAATACTTTCGATTCTTTACTGCTGGTGGCGATGAGCTGATTGTCGGGTGAGAAATACGCTTTGCTGCGGGCTTGAATCCCCTTCAAGAAGCGAAATTCTCGATGGTTCGTGAAACGCCACGTGTAAATGGTTGAGTCCCACCCGGCGGTTGCCAGTTTTTCGCCGTTCGGCGAAATGGCCACGCTCATGATGGATCCCGTATGCCCGCGCATACAGTCGATTTCGGAGCCATTGGCAGCATTCCAAACGCGAATAGTCGCATCCCCACCCGCTGACACGATGTAGCGCCCGTCGGGATTGTACGCCACCGCGTTCACTCCTTGGGTATTACCCCGGCTCGAATGATAATCAATAAATTGGTCTGAATGTCCATAATTTGCTGGCATTTTGAGAAAATCATATTGATTATCATTCGAGCCGGCGT
>JAYSSW010000260.1:0-4562 GCA_043720335.1 Planctomycetia bacterium | reverse complement strand
CTGCTGCAGCCGGGCGGGCAGATGAGCACGACCGGGATGCGGGCGAAGCCGCTGCCGACGGCGGGTCCGCGCGGGATCGAGGAGCCGGCCGCGCCGATCGCGGCGTACCAGTGGCTGCCGCCGCGGGTGACGGCCCCGCCGCTGAGAAGCGTGGCGCCCCGCTCCGCGTCGGAGGGGCCGGCGCTGGTAGGCCAGCGCGCCGACCCGGTGCTGCCGGTGGCGATCGTGATGCCGGCGCTGCCTGCGGCGCGGGTGGCGGGGATCGACGCGACGAAAGCGATCCCGCTGCCGACGCTGGCGCAGCCGCAGAAGGACCGTGCGTCGCTGGCCGACCCGACGAACGAGTCGAGCCAGGCGGCGGTGCTGCAAGCGTTGTCGCCGACGCGGACGACGCCGGCGCCGTTCGCGCCGCTGAACCTGCCGGACCCGTTCGAGAACCAGCGGGTGGGCCAGTTGGCGAACCCGCCTGCGGAGAGCGCGGCGCCGCCGGTGGTGCCGTTGCGGCTGCCGGGGGCGAAGTAGGGCTACTTCGCCCCGGTGCGGAAGGCGCTGTGGCAGTCGAGGCAGGACGTTTCGAGCTTGCGCGTCGCGGCCAGGACGCCGTCGCTGTCCTTCTTCGACGCGGCCCCGGCCAGCTCCACGCCGGCGTCGCGCATCGCGACCGACAGCTCGCGCCACTGCTTGGCGTCCTTGGCGTCGGCGGCGTAGGCCTCGTGCGTCAACGAGCCGTAGACCGCGATCCGCTGGCCCAGCAGGCTCAGCTCCTTCGACACCTTGGCGGCGTTCTCGTCGGTCAGCTTCTTCTGGCCCAGGGCGTTCAGCAGCGCCTCGATGCCGTTCTGGTTCTTCAGCTTCGGGTGGTACATCAGGTCGGGATGGATCCCCTCGCCCCCCTTGGCCTGGTTGCGGAACGGCGTCATCAGCACGCTGGTTTCGGGGAACAACTCTCTCCAAAACTTGATCATAAGTTTGGGGTTTTCGGCCAGCTTTGGCAGTTTTTTGGCCCATTCAAGGCTCCCCTTTTCCAAAGCAAGCTTTGCTGCGGCGGTGCGCAAGTTCGCTGAGGCTTTGTCATGGCTGAGCGTGTATCCCGCGAGCACCAATGCTTCGACGTGGATCTTGTCCGTAGCCTTCTTCTCGTCCGAAGCGGTCAGTTTGGCGATACGGTCCATCGACCGCTTGGTCAGCTCCGCGTAGTCGCCTTCGGAGAGGAACGTCCTCCACGCCGATCCCTTCTCGTCGCCGCTGTGCAGCGGCTGCCAGGCGAGCAGGACGGCGGCGAAGAACAGGAAAGACGCGAGCAGCGGTCGGCGGATCATGGGTTGGCTCCCGGAGGAAGAGGCGGCCGGAACGAAGCGATGTCATGATATGCTCTTCGCGTCCGAGAATGAGGCCTGGTTGAACTGAGCGAGGGGATCGCGTGGCGGCTCGCTGAATAAGAATATTCGCCAACGGGGGTTCGCTGTGATCCCCTCGCTTGCGCTCAGGGTTAGTTCAGCCGTAAACCGCCTCGTATCCGGCTGTGCAAGGCATCAAGCCGCCCCGCGTGCAAGCAAGAGTGTGGGATTCGCCGGTTCGCCGATTCGCCGACTTGGGGCTTGCTTCACGCGGGAAATCGGATAATTTCAGTGCATCCGTGAACGCCTCCCCGTTTTTGAGACCCTCTCCATGCGATTCCTGCGATCCTTCCGCTTGCTGATCCTGTCCGCCATCGTCGCGACGATCCCCGCCTGCCAGCGCGGAGGGACCGACAAGGGCAAGCAGGAGCAGGCGAAGAACGACCAGCCGACCGTGGCGTTTGTCACCAACAACACCGCCACGTTCTGGACCATCGCCCAGCGCGGCGCCGAAAAGGCGGCGGCGGAGTTCGAGGTCAACCTCGAGTTCAAGATGCCCGCTAAGGGGAACGCCTCCGAGCAGAAGCAGATCATCGAGGACCTGCTGACGCGCGGCGTGAAGGGGATGGCGGTCAGCCCCAACGACTCGAAGAACATGTCGAACTTCTTCAAGACCGAGGTGAACGCCAAGATCCCGCTCGTCATGCAGGACAACGACCTGCCCGACCCAGGCGCCCGTCGGCTGTACATCGGCACGCACAACTACCGCGCCGGCCGCGCCGTCGGCGAGCTGGTCAAGAAGGCGGTCCCCAAGGGGGGCAAGGTGGCGATCTTCGTCGGCCGGCTCGACGCCCAGAACGCCGTCGAACGCCGCCAGGGGGTCATCGACGTGCTGCTCGGCATCGACCGCCAGGAGATGACGGACATCACCGACTTCAACGCCGCCAACCTCAAGATGGGCGACCATGTCCTTGTCGGCACCCGCACCGACGGCGCCTCGGCCGGAACCTGCCTGGAGCGCGCCCAGGAGGTGCTGACCCTCAACGGCGACATGGCCTGCATGATCGGCCTGTGGGCGTACAATCCCCCCGCCATCCTCAAGGCGGTCGAAAGCTCCAAGCAGAAGCCCGCCATCATCGGCTTCGACGAGGACGACGCCACGCTCAACGCCATCGCCAAGGGAGACATCTTCGCCACCGTCGTGCAGGACCCCTACCAGTTCGGCTACCAGTCGATCAAGATCCTCGCCGGCCTGGCCCGCAAGGACGACAGCGTGCTGAAGGGCTTCACCCTCGACGCCGACAACCGCGTCTTCGTCGAGCACCGCGTCGTCAACAAGGACAACGTCGCGGCGTTCCACAAGGACCTCAAGGAGAAAACCGGCGCGAAGTAGCCGCCCCGATTCCTCTCCCGCCGTTTGGGCGAGCGGCAGGAGTTCGCGTGCCTCTTTCGATCAGGCGAACGGCCAGCGTAAGCTGGCTGGTGGAACTTTCAACGAATGCAAGGTTTCACCAGCCAGCTTAAGCAGGCCGTTCGCCGCGCCTCGGTGGCGAGAAATTCGGCCCAGCCCGCAGGCGGCTTGTTTTTGGTCTCCGCATGTCCCCTCTCCTGGAAGCCACCGGCGTCAGCAAGGCGTTCCCCGGCGTGCAAGCGCTGCAGGACGTGGACCTCCACGTCCTGCCCGGCGAGGTGCTGGCCGTCGTCGGCGAGAACGGCGCGGGCAAATCGACGCTCATGAAGATCCTCGGCGGCGTGCAGCGCCCCGACGCCGGCTCGATCCTCATGGACGGCCAGCCGGTCGCGATCCGCAGCGTCAAGGACGCCGAGCGGCTGGGGATCGTGCTGATCCACCAGGAGCTGAACCTGGCCGGCGACCTCGACGTGGCGGGCAACGTCTTCCTCGGCCGCGAGCCGACCTGGGCCGGCCCTCTGCGGCTGCTCGACCGCCGCGTCTACCGCGACGCCGCGCTGCTCACGCGCCGCATGGGCCTCGACTGCTCGCCGCGCACCCTCGTGGCGAACCTCACCGTCGGCCAGCAGCAGCTGGTCGAGATCGCCAAGGCGCTGTCGCTGAAGTCGCGGCTGCTCATCCTCGACGAGCCGACTTCCAGCCTGACCGAGACCGAAACGGAACGCCTCTTCAACGTGCTCCATGACCTCAAGCGCGAAGGCATCTGCGTCCTGTACATCTCGCATCGGCTGAAGGAGGTCGAGACGATCGCCGACCGCGTCGTCGTGCTGCGCGACGGCCGCAACGCCGGCGAGTTGCAGAAAAGCGAGATCAAGCACCACGCCATCGTGCGTCTGATGGTGGGGCGCGAGCTGAAGCAGTTCTACCCGCGCAGCCGCGAGTCGGTCGTCGAAACGACGAAAGCGGTCGTCGAAGTGGAGGGGCTGCGCTGGAGCGCCAAGCAGCCGCCCGTCCACTTCGTCGTTCGGCCCGGCGAGGTCGTCGGCATGGCGGGGCTGATGGGGGCGGGGCGCACCGAGCTGGCCGAGACGCTGTTCGGCGTCCGCCCGATGCTCGCCGGCACGGTCCGCGTCGATGGCGCCGTGATTCGGATTCGCAAGCCGGCCGACGCCATCGCGGCGGGCGTGTTCCTCGTTCCGGAGGACCGCCGGGTCGAGGGGCTGATCCTCAGCGACGCGATCCAGCACAACATCAGCCTGCCGGTCCTGAAGTCGCTCAGCTGGCTCGGCCTGGTGCAGCGGCCGCGCGAACACCAGCTCGCGGCCGACCTGTGCAAGCGCCTCCAGGTGCGCACGCCGAGCGTCGACCAGATCGTCGGCAACCTCAGCGGCGGCAACCAGCAGAAGGTCGTCATCGCCAAGTGGCTGTCGCGCTCGCCACGCGTTCTGATTCTCGACGAGCCGACGCGCGGCGTCGACGTCGGCGCCAAGAGCGAGATCTACGCCCTCATGGACGAGTTGGCCAAGACCGGCGTCGCCATCCTGATGATCTCCAGCGACCTCGAAGAAGTGCTCGGCGTCAGCGACCGCGTCCTTGTCATGCACCAGGGAACGATCACGGGCGAGCTGCAGCGCTCGGAACTTTCGGAAGAAGCCATCATGCGGCTCGCAACGGGCGGAGCGTCCTCCTCATGAAGAAACTGATCGGCATCGCCGGCTTCCTCGCCCTGCTCTACGTCGTGCTGCTGCTGGCCAACCCCGCCGCCGGCTCGGCCGCCAACCACTTCTACCTCAGCCAGCGCATCGGCATGTACG
>JAYSSW010000259.1:0-4566 GCA_043720335.1 Planctomycetia bacterium | reverse complement strand
ATCCCGTCCCAGCCGACCACGTCGAATGGGTGCTGCGACAGCACGTACCGCGACAGCCGGGCATCGTCCTTGATGAGCACCGGCGTCGGTTCGTCGCGATCAACAATCTCGATGCCGGTCGGCCCGTGCAGGTCGCGCTCGCACATCGGCGCACCCAGGCGGAACTGGCCGTCCGGGTTCAGGTAGCGCGGCGGGAAGCCGAGCGTGTTCTCCGATTCGATGATGAGCAGATCGACCGGCGCCGACAGTTCAAAGTCCAATTGATAGGTGGTGCAGCGCGGGATCACGACGTAGTCGAACGGCTTGATCGGCAGCGGCCCGAACATCGTCCGCAAGACGCCCTGGCCGCGATGCACGAAGACGATCTCGTCGGCGCTGGCGTTGCGGTACAACTCCTTCTGAGCCTCAGCCGGCCGGCAGCGCGACAGCAGCACGTCGCGGTTGCCCATGATCGGCACGCGCCCCGTCACCGGGTCGCCCTGCGTCGGCATCGCCCCGCTCACAAGGTGGTGGTGCCGCAGCACGTCCTGCGCGACGAACTCGACCGCCGCCGACCCTGCCGCTTCGATGGATTGAACGCGGGTCGGCGGCCGCATATGGTACGTGATGCTGTAGCCTCGCCCGAAGCCGGCGGTGGTGACGACCTCCTCGTAGAAGAGGCCCTCGCCGCGATGGCCCGGCGTGGCGGGAAGGACCGTGTGCCGTTTCGGCGGGATGGCGCCGCGTTGCAGATAGGGGGGCATGGCGTGAGCCTCCGGGGCGGAAATGCCACGTTTTTTGTAGTCTTCAAGCCCCAGGATGAGCGAAGCGATTCCTGGGGGTCCACACCCCCACCAATCGCGTTGCTCATGGTGGGGCTTGGCGATTCCCTACCGCAGCGAGCCCTTCACGTCGAGGATCTGCGAGTTGGAGACGGCGTTGCCGAAGCGGGTGAAGTCGCGGAAGGACCAGACGACCTGCTTGTCGCGGGTGATCTCGACGACCTGCGGGTGGTCCGGCCCGGCGTGGCAGTTGCCCAGGACGATGTTGCCGTTGGCGAGGACTTGGAGCGTGGTGACCCAGGCGAGCTTGATGCCGGGGAGGTCGTCCTGCTTGAGGTGCCAAACGATGTCGAGCTTGGGGGTAACTTCGAGGACGGAGTGCCCGTTGCCGGTGGAGACGAGGGTGTTGCCGTTGGGGAGGCGGACGGCGGCGAAGACGGAGTTGCCCCAGGCTTCGGGGCCGTGCCCGGGGCGCGGCTTCTGGCCGAACAGCGGGACGGGGAAGTCCCAGACGACCTTGCCGGAGGCGTCGTACTCGCGGACCGCTCCTTCGCTTTCGTGGCAGACGAGGTAGTTGCCGCTGTCGAGCTTGCGGACGAGGCGGGTGTCGGTGTGCGGATGCGGCTTGGCGACTTGCAGCTTGATCGTGCGAAGCAGCTTGCCGTCGCGGTCGACCTCGATGAGCCTGGCCGGCCCCGATTCGGCGATCAGCGTGACGCTGTCGGCGAGGCGCTGGAAGGCGTGGACTTCGAGCGGCTTCTTCTCGTTGCCGTTGCTCTTCTTGGCGTCGTACTCCCAGACGATCTTGTCGGTGCGCGGATCGATCTCGACGACGCGGGTCCACGCCAGCTGCGCGAGAACGTTGCCATTGGGCAGCAGATGCAGGTCGTGCAGGTCGGCGATCTTGTGCTCCCACTCGGTCTTGCCGGCCGCGTCGACGATGGCGATGCGCCGCTTGGAGTAGTCGGCGACGAGCAGCCGCCGCGCGATTTTCTCGCCCGCAGGCAGCGGCGAGCAAGCGAGAACCAACGCAACCACGAGGAACAGCAGCGAACGCATGGGAAGCTCCAAGGAGAGAGGAATGCTTTCCCACGTTGTACACGGAGGCTGCGGAGAACGCCAATCGGTCGTTCGCTGGTTCACGCGGACGCTTGCGGCCGACGAACGATGTTCTCGCTCGCCATTTCCGCAAGTCGCAGCATTGGGACGGTAAACTTGCTCTTGTTCTGCTTGTAGTCCGCAATGTTGAGTTCGGGGATTACGACATGGCCGGGCACCACGTCTGGGGCCGACACGACACGCAAACCGAGTGAGGTCATCAAGTAAACAGGCACCATCACAAGGGCATGGAGTGGTCGTTTTTCTTCCGCTAGTACGAGTAAGACCTCGGCAGGGTCGCTGAGGCAGTCTTTGCGGTAAAGACTGATGCCATCTGTGTCAGGATTCCTTCCGTCCCTCGGCTCGAAAGAGCGAGGCGAGATGATCGGTACGCGATCTGTAACCCGGTTATGGAAGACGAGCCGGATTAGCCATTCGTCCTCGGTGATCGGTTCGGATTGATCCTTCATGGTCCGTCCACCCGGCTCATTTGCGCGATGAACTTCGCTGATCAGAAGGAAAACACCTGCGACTCCGAAGATTCGGCATGCTTTCGCACAACCCGCATTTCTGCCTGTTTTGGAGCGTCGACTTCAATCTCGCAGTATCCATTCGGACCATGCCATTCGAAGAAAATCGTGCCGTTAACGCCAGCGACTACTCGGTCAGCAGGCTCGACTTCATTTGCCTGGAACAGCAATGCCAAACGAATCGCACCATCGATTAGCGGAGCCGAAATTGAATCGGCTCCCTGGCCGTCCCAGTCTTCCTCCAGAGAACGGAATGACTCTACCTGATCGATCAAAGTCGCCCAAACATTTGGCGACCAAACTGGCTCCAACGCGGCGTGTGAAAACAGCCCGCTTGAGTTCCATGAAGGGCACATATCGGAGTCCACGCGAGTGTAAGCCGACGCTCCTCGCGCAGACGGGGTTTGCGCTGTCGTATCCAGCGAAGGGAAAACGGACAACAGTGCAAACGCACTTCCTACCGCATGTTGGGTCATATTCATTGCGACTTTCTCCAGCGATCCTGGGCCTCTGGGGACGTGACGCGGAGAAAGGTACCGAGCGCTGCGTCGTGTCCCCAATCAAGTCCTTGTCTTACGCTGCCTGCACTCCCCTTGCCAACCGGGCCTCGTGCGGTCATTTGCAGTAGAAGCGCCAACGCTTCAGGTTGCAAAACTTGGCCGACACGAGCCGCCACATGAAGGCGTCCTCGCTTCGGCTCGATCTCGTAACTCCATTCCGCAGCTCGATGTTCCAGAACCAGCCCCTCCGCCACGGGAAGCTTTCCAAATAGTCCTGGCAGGAAATGGGACCAGTCAGCAGGAGTTTCCCAATAGGCTCCATGCCGGAACGCATCGATGTAAGTCAGTTCCCATTGATTAGGAGCTACGGGTCCGAGGGCCGCTTTCTCCGCGAATTGCTGGAACTTGGCGAACATTTCTTCAAACTCAGCGATCAATTGCCCGTAACTGGGATAGAACCCTTCGCCTCTGCGCCAATTGAAGTGAAACCGTGTGGGCTGAATCTGTAGCAATCGTTGACGGTCACGATGTCCAAGAAGAAAGCGACCTGGCCCATTCGGCGCTTCCAGGCGCAGTTCTAGCTTACCCGGATTACGCCATCGTGGTTGCTCGAATTGTTCAAACTGGTCCTCCAGCGCGAGGCCGTCCGCAGGTACCGACCATTCGTTGCCCAGCTCCTGCCAAAACCAACCAAAGTGACCAGAAGTCATCTTGAACAAGGGCGAGAATTGAACACCCAGAACCAGTTCTAGAATCGGCGGACTGAGGAATTCAGATGTGCCGGACATATCGTCATCCCCTCGTCGTAAGGTCTCTCGAGGAAGCTACGGCGACTGATCCTGACGAAAGTGCCTCTTTGTCGAAGAAGTTGCCTCAACAGGCTCCGATACATGCATTGTACGTTATTTGCGATGCGCGTGGAGGCCGGATCTCGGTGGGAAAAGGCACGCCCCCTGTTCAGAACATCTCGCGGATCGGTTCGCCGTCGTGCAGGTACACAGGGCGGTTGCTCGACGTGTAGAGCGGGGCGGCCCGGTCGATGCCGAGCTTCGCGTACACCGTGGCGGCGTAGTCCTCCGGCGTGTGCGGGTCGCTGACGACGCGGCCCCCTTCGCGGTCGGAGCTGCCGATCACCTGGCCCCCCGGCGTCCCTGCCCCGGCCATCGCGATCGAGTAGGCGTCGGTCCAGTGGTCGCGCCCCTGGTACTGGTTCAAGCGAGGCGTGCGGCCGAACTCCGTCACGAAGCAGACCAGCGTCTCGGCCAGCAGGCCGCGCTGGTCCATGTCGTCGATCAGGGCGGCGAAGGCGTGGTCGGTGCTCCCCATCATCGACCAGTGGCCGATGCCGTAGCGTCCCGCCCCGGCGCCGCTCGCCCCCGGCAGGTTGCAGGTGCCGCGCGCGTAGATGTGGTCGTGGTGGTCCCAGTTCAGGTTCGACCCCATCGGCGTCTCGCCCGTGAGCGGCCAACGCACGTCCACGGTGACGAAGCGAACCCCCGCCTCGATCAGCTTGCGGCCAACCAGGTAGCACGCCCCGCGATGGCCGGCGCCGTACTTCGCCCGGACGCGGTCCGGCTCGTTGCGCAGGTCGAACGCTCGCGTCACCTCCGGGCTGGTCAGCGTCGCGAACGCCTGCTCGAAATAGCTGTCGATCCCCGCGACCGGCATGCGGCCTCC
>JAYSSW010000258.1:0-9553 GCA_043720335.1 Planctomycetia bacterium | reverse complement strand
GAAGTTAATACCCCAGCTCCTTCAGCTGCTTGGCGTCGACGGGGGCGGGGGCGCCGGTCATCAGGTCGCGTGCCTGCTGGTTCTTGGGGAAGGCGATGACGTCGCGGATGTTGGTGGTGCGCGACAGCATCATGGCGAAGCGGTCGATGCCGAGGGCGACGCCGCCGTGAGGCGGGGCGCCGAACTTGAGGGCGTCGAGCAGGAAGCCGAAGCGGGCGCGGGCCTGCTCCTCGGACATGCCGAGAACCTTGAACAGTTTCGCCTGCACGTCGGGGTTGTGGATGCGGATGCTGCCGCCGCCGCACTCGTAGCCGTTGATGACGAGGTCGTACGCCTTGGCGCGAACGCTGCCGGGGTCGCTCTCCAGCTTCTCCAAGTCCTCGTCCATCGGGGCGGTGAACGGGTGGTGGTTGGCGGCCCAGCGCTTCTCCTCGTCGTCCCAGAGGAACGACGGGAAATCGGTGACCCAGAGGATCTGGTAGTCGAGCGCCGCCGGGTCGAAGAGCTTCATCTGCGTGGCGAGGTGCTGGCGAAGGGCGCCGAGCGATTGGCAGACGACGGCTTCCTTGTCGGCGACGAACAGGAGCAGGTCGCCCGCCTTGGCGCCGAGCCGTTCGCGCAGCATCTGCTGGATGGGCGGCGCGAGGAACTTCTCGACGCCGCCGGTGAACTTCTCGGCTTCGACCTTGACCCAGGCGCAGCCCTTGCCGCCGTAGCGTTTGACGACCTCCGCCAACTCGTCGATCTGCTTGCGGGTGAACTTCTCGGCCGCACCAACGGCGTTGAGGGCGCGCACCTTGCCGCCCGTGTCAAGCGCGCCGCGGAACGCCTGGAACTCGGTCTGGGCGGCGATGTCGCCGATGTCGACGATCTCCAGCCCGTAGCGCAGGTCGGGCTTGTCGCTGCCGTACTTCAGCAGCGCGTCGGCGCACTTGATCTGAGGCAGCGGCAGCTTGATTTCCACGCCCAGGCACTTCTGGAAGATGTCGGCGGTCAGTCCCTCGATCACGCGGAAGATGTCCTCGCGTTCGACGAACGCCATCTCCATGTCGAGCTGCGTGAACTCCGGCTGGCGGTCAGCGCGCAGGTCCTCGTCGCGCAGGCAGCGGGCGATCTGGAAGTACTTGTCGTAGCCGGCCACCATCAAAAGCTGCTTGTAGAGCTGCGGCGACTGAGGCAGCGCGTACCAGCTCTTCGGATGCACCCGGCTCGGCACCAGGTAGTCGCGCGCCCCCTCCGGCGAGCTGCGGCCCAGCAGCGGCGTCTCCATCTCCAGGAAGCCTTGCACGTCGAGGTGGTCGCGGATCAGCTTGTTGAGCCGGTGCCGCATCATCAGGGTGCGCTGCAGCGTGGCCCGGCGCAGATCGAGGAAGCGGTACTTCAGCCGCGTCTCCTCGCCGGCGAGTTCGGGGTCCTCGAAGGTGTGCCCTTCCTGCGGGACCGAGTAGACCTCGAACGGCGGCGTGGGGCAGCGGTTGAGGACCGTCAACTCGGTGGCGACGATCTCGATGGCGCCGGTCGCGAGCTTGGTGTTGGTCTTGCCGGGCAGGCGGTTGCGGACGGTGCCCTTGATGGAGAGGACGAATTCGGATCGGAGATCCATGGCGGCGTCGAAGAGGGGGTTGTCAGCCTCGAAGACGACCTGGGTGATGCCGTAGCGGTCGCGCAGGTCGATGAAGACCTGGGTGCCTGGGTAGGCGCGGTAGGTGTTGACCCAGCCGTTGAGGGTGACGGCCTGTGCGACGTGGGATTCGCGCAGTTCGCCACAGGTGTGCGTGCGTTGCCAGGATGCCATGATTTGGTCCGAAAGGTCAGGTTCGCGGGCGCCGCCAGCCGCACCGGGCGGGAGGCGAACGCCGTCAGGCGTGCATGGGAGAGATTGTATGGACGACGCCCCAGCCCCGCACGCGGTTCGCTTCGTCGGATGCGAAGGAAAAGTGAACCACAGAGGCACCACTGCTGACGAGAATACGGCGAGCCGAGCCCCGTGAGGGGCCGGGTTCCCGCGACGCCGAAGGCGAGACGCAGCAGTGAAGCGTCCGCGATCAGGGCGCTGCCACCCGGCTCGCCTTCGGCATCGCCGTCACCCGGCCCCTCACGGGGCTCGGCTCGCCTCAACTCATCGACTGGCCGCGATCTTCAGCAGGATCGACTTGCGGAAGCCGCCGGTGCCGACGACGGTGACGGCGTGATCGCCGGCGACGGCGCAGCGCAGTCGCCAGGCGACGATGGTTTCGCCGAACTCGGAGACACCGACGGGCTGCAGCAGCTTGCCTTCGACGCATTCGATTCCTGCGGGCAGTTCCAGCGTCAGCGTCTGCCCGGCCAGCGGAAAGCCGACGTGCGCGAACAGCGTGAAGACGCGGCCCGCAACGAGAGGGCCGCTCGTCGTGAACTCGTGCAGGTTGGCCCGCCGGATCGAGCGGATCGTGATCTCCTTCGACGGCACGTCGGAATGGCCTCCGAAGGTGGTCGTGGGCGCTTTGCTGATGGCGTCGATCACGTCCATGCCGTCGATCACCTTGCCGAAGACGGTGTAGCCGGGCATGCCGTTGACGCCGTCGATGAAGGGGTTGTCCTTGAGGTTGATGAAGAACTGCGACTTGCCGCTGTCGGGGTTCTGGGCGCGGGCCAGCGCGAGCGTGCCGCGCAGGTTGCGCGCCTTCGTGTTCGGCTCGTGCTTGACCGGCGCGCGGGCCGGCTTCTCCTTCAGCGCCGCGTCCATGCCGCCCCCCTGGATCATGAACGTGGGGATGACGCGGTGGAAGATCAACCCGTCGTAGTGGCGGTCGTCGACGTACTTCAGGAAGTTGTTGACCGAAAGCGGCGCCTTGTCGGCGAACAGCTCCATCTTCACCGCCCCCATCGAGGTCTGCATGACCACGACCGGGTTCGACTGCGCGGAAGCGGCGCCAACGACGGCGAGTAGTGCGAGCAACGCGAGACGCATCGTTCGGAACATGGGCGGCCTCGCGGGAAAGGCGGTCCCCAGGGACGGCCGTCCCTGGGCTTTCGTCGGCATCAGCTTTAGACGAACGGAAGCACGCTGACCAACACCTTGCGTCCCGATTCCGTCGTGAGTTCGCTGCCGGGCTGCTGGTGGCCCCGCTTGAGGTACGCCAGCGCGATCGCCTGCCCCAGTCGCGGCGAGAGGGCGGACGACGCGGTGACGCCGACTTCTTCGCCGTTGTGCAGCAGCTTCGTGCCGGGCGCCAGCGGTTCGCCGTCGCCGCGCACGCCGAACAGCAGGCGGTTGACCTGGCCCCGGTCGCGGGCCATCACGATCGTCTCCTGGCCGAGATAGCAGCCCTTCGTGTAGCAGATCGCCTGGGCCACGCGGTTCACTTCCATCGCGAAACGGTTGTCGTCGATGTCGCTGCCGAACTCCGGCGTGCCCGCTTCGAGGCGCAGGACGTTGTGAACCGCGAGATCGGCAGGCGTCACGCCCGCGTCGGCCAGCTTCCGCACCAGCGCTGCTTTCTGCGAAATCGGCACGATCAGATCGAAACTTGGCACACTCAGCAGCGCCTGCTTGCGGACGAAGACGCCTTCCAGCGTGGACGCGATCTCGGTGGCGCGCGGGCCGGCGACGCGCAGCAAGGCGAAGTCGTTGGTGCGGTCGGCGAGTTCGACTTGCTCGCTGATGAGGTAGTGGTCGAGGTGCTTCAGGATCGTCGCGCCCTGGCCGGGTACCGTGTCGAGCAGAACCACCGGCTCGGCGTCGAAGGCGTGGTAGCTGCCCCAGAGATGCGCGACGACGCGGGCCTTCGCCGTGGTCAGGAAGCCTTCGAAGGACTGGCCGAGTGACAAGCCCTTCGTGTCGGCGGTGCAGAGGTTGTGCAGGAACGAGCGGGCGTCCTTCCCCGCCACCTCAACGAAGCTGCGCTCGGCCAAATCGAAGAGCACGGCCGATTCGACGGCGCGGCGGTAGTCGGCTTCCGGGTACGTCATGGCTTCATTCCCGCATCACGGCCAAGGTTTTGTCGGCGTCCGGCAGCAGCAGGCACTTCTGCCCCTGCATCAGCTTCTGCACCTGCTCCGCCTGCTGGAGCGGCGTGCAGAACAGCTCCTCGACCACCTCGTCGTCGAGGCCGCTGAGCATGAACAGCCTCGCTTGCAGTGCCGCCTGGCACCACAGGTAGCCGGCGGCCATGTCGTCGGGCTGGTCGCGCAGCAGGTGCTTCAGCGAGTCAGCCGCATCTTCCAGCCGGCGCAGCAGCGCGGTGCTGGGGGGCAGCGCCGGGTTCGCCTCGGTCAGCAGCACCACGACGCCGCCCGGCTTCACGACCCGCGCCGCGTTGGCGAAGGCGCGGGCCAAATCTTCAAAGGTCGCGTCGGGGGCGGTGATCGACGCCAGCACCACGTCGGGCGTCTGCTCGACTTCGACACGCCAGCGTGCGTCGAGCATCTTTTGGCCGTGCTTGGAGCTGTCGAGCGGGCCGCACACGATGCTGGCGACGGTGTCCTTGGTCCCCTCGATGACTTGCACGAGGAATGGCGAGCCGAGCAGCCAGCTCACTTCGAGCGCTTCGCTGCGCAGGGGCCAAGGCTCGTCGCCGGGCGCCTCGAACGAGCAGCCGCCGAGCGTCACGTCCTGGCTTTCCTGGTCGGCGAGCGCGGGGTAGATCGTGCATTCGGCGCCGCCGTAGCCCGAACGCAGGTCGTAGGTGCGCCGGCTCAGCACGATCAGCTGGTCGGCGTCGACGGCGGTGCGGTTCAGGTAGACGCGCTGCTCCCCCTTCGTCGTGGCCAGGTAGCTGAGCTTCTTGCGGTCGCCCGGCTGGTGTACCTCGATCTGCACGTCGGCGAACTCGTCCGGCAAGTCCTCCAGCCACGGCTGGCCCGTCGAAGGGGGCAGGCACACCAGCGTTACCGCGCTGGGCGAAACGTCGGCTTGCTGCACATGCTCCAGGATCGTCACCAGCAGCCGAACCAGGTGCGGCGTGCGCTCGTCGAGGACGATGGCGACATGGTCGTCCGGCGTCAAGGCGCGCCAGAGCGGCGGGTAGTCGACGGGATGCTCCAGGGCGTGCTTCAGCGCCCGCACCGGGTCGGGCAGCGCCGGCGCACTCGCGGGACGGCTGCAGCCCACGAGGGCGTCTTCGGGGAGGTCGAGTTCCAGCGTCTGCCGGCCCCAGGGGAATCGCATGCCGGTCTCCAGGTAGAGGGCTGTAAAGCGAGCAAGCCCACGAGAATGGTCCCGTGGGCTTGCCCGTTCGCGTGTTATTTATTGTATCAGTTGCGTTCGAGGGGGCGCTTGCCGAGGCCCGCCTTGGGGGGAGCGGGGTCGAACGTGACTTCGCCCACGAAGCGGTCGGTCAGGACGACGAGCATCGGATGGGTGAAGGCCTGGGTGACGAAGTCCCCCTTGCCGGGCGACTTCAGCTGCCAGTGGACGACGAGTGTCTTGTCCTTGACCTCGGTCGACTTGAAGATGACGCCGTAGCCGCCGGTGGGGCGCGAGCCGCCGGAGATGACGATCAGCATCTGCTTGGAGAAGTCGATCTTGTCGACCTTGAGGGCGCGGGCGACGTCCTCGGCCTTGACGTTGAGCTTGGCGAGATCGTCGGCGCTGCGGACGACGCCGCTGGTGGCGCCGAGCTTGGTTGCGGCCTGGGCGTGGACCTTGACGCCGTCGGCCTTGCCCTCTTTGCCTTCGCCAACCACGTTGCTGGTGGTCGAGGTGGTGGAGGAATCGCGCTTCTCGGCCTTCTTGGCGTCGGCGACGACTTCGAGGCGGGCGGCCCAGATTTCCTTGTGGTTGCGGCCTTCGACCTCCATGTCGACCGCCTTGCCGACCAGCTTCACCGTCTTGCCGATGTAGGGGTCGAGCAGTTCGAGCTTGCCGCCGAGGTAGACCTCGCGGACCATGCCGTCGGCCATCTTGAGGGTGACGGGGTTGAAGCGGCCGAAGCCGATCACGCCCTTGGCGCGGTTGATTTTGCTGAGGACGCCGGTGAAGGTCTCTTCCTTGCCGGCCTGCTCCTTGTAGAAGCCTTCGTTCGCGAACATTTCGAGCTTGGGGGGCGGAGGGGGCGGCGGCGGCACTTGGCCACACGTCATCGTCACCGCCAGGAACAGGGAGATCATGGTTGCCTCGTCGTGGAAGGAGTGTTGCAGCGTTTCAAGACATTGTCGCCGTCAAGGAAAGACGCGGCAACGGAGCGGATCGTTTTCCGTCGAGGAAAACCGCATGGGAACAAGCTGGCTTCCTCAAATCGGGATGCTGCATGGACTTCGTCCTGTCGCTCGTCCCCAATCCGGCGCACCTTGACGGACAGGAAGGCACGCTGCCTCGGCTTCCAGGACGCCGTGGCCGACCTCGGTATCGACCACGACAAACCAGCGGAAAAGGTTTGTACGAATACTGTCATGAGATACAATCGATTCAGCCACGGGGTCTCCTGCAAGACCGAAGTAAACGACCTGCTCGCCGACCGTCCGATTCCTGGGGCACCTGCTGGAAACGCATGCCCATGAAACCGCGCCTCCGCATCCTGTGCCTGAACCTGCCGGCCGACGAACAAGCGCGGTGCAGGCAGCACCTCAGCTCGCGCCCAGGGATCGAAGTCATCGAAGTCCACTCGGTCGAGGAGCTGCCGGCGATCCTGGCCGCCACCGAAGCCGATCGCTTCGTCGACGCCGAAAGCCTGCGCCACCTGGCGCGTCAACTGATGGAAGCTCAGGAAGCCGAGCGAAGGCACTGGTCGAAGCACCTCCACGACGAACTCGGACAGACGCTCAGCATCCTGAAGATGCGCCTGCAGCTGCTGCGCCAGCAGCGGCCTGCCTCCGAGGCGGCGACGTTTGCTCCGTGCATCGCGGCCGCCGACGCCGCGCTGCAGCAGGTGCGTGAGATGGCCCTGCAGGTCAGGCCGTCGCTGCTCGACGACCTCGGCCTGGCGTCGGCGCTGCGCTGGCTGGCCGGCCGCGTGCAGGCCGAATCGGGGCTGCCGGTTCGGCTCCGCCTCCCCGAACACGACACGCGCTGGCCCCCGGCGGTGGAAACCGCCTGCTTCCGCATCGCCCAGGAAGCGATCGCCAACGCGGCACGCCACGCGAAAGCGACACGGATCGACGTGCATCTGTCCGAGGACGCTGAGCTGGCGCTTCACATCGCCGACGACGGCCAAGGCTTCGTCGTCGCCGAGCAGCGTCGGCTTGCCGCGGAGGCGCGCGGGCTTGGCCTGCGGGCGATGGAGGAGCGCGCCGCCGCAGCCGGGGGGGCCTTCTCCATCGACTCGGCGCCGAGGCGCGGGACGCGCGTCGCCGTCCATTTTCCAGCCCCTGCCGGCGGCGGCGCCAGCGGCGCCCCCGACGAGGCGACGCCATGAAGCCGATCCGCGTGCTGCTGGCCGACGACCACGCCCTTCTCCGCGCCGGGATCGGGGCGCTGCTGCGCACCCTCGAAGGCGTCGAAGTCGTCGGCGAAGCGGTCAACGGGCTGGAGGCGCTGGAGCTGTCGCAGGCGCTCAAGCCCGACATCCTGTTGACCGACCTGTCGATGCCGGGCTTGTCGGGGCTGGAGATCGTCGCGCGACTGGCGCAGGAACAGTCGCCGATCCGCGTCATCGTCCTGTCGGTCCACTCCAGCGAGGAGTACGTCCTCGCTGCGGTGAAGGCGAAAGTGAACGGCTACCTCCTCAAGGACGCCGAACTTGCGGAGCTGGAAGTCGCCCTGCGCACCGTCGCGGAGGGAGGCACCTACCTCACGCCCGTCGCGGTGACGCATGTGATGAAGGACCTTCAGCGCGAGGACGGCGGCGGGTCCGGGCCGCGCGACCTGCTGACGCCGAGGCAATGGGAGATCCTGCAGAAGATCGCCCTTGGGAACTCGACCAAAACGATCGCACGAATGCTGAACATCAGCACGAAGACGGTCGAGTCCCACCGCGTGCAGCTCATGGACCGCCTGGGGATCCACGACGTGGCCAGCCTGGTTCGCTACGCCATCCGCGAGGGAATCGTCTCGCCGGAGGAATAATCGCCGAACGCTTCGAGCGTCAGCTCAGGCGATTCCTGAGGCGCCTTCGCGCGGATCCTCCGCATGAAACGTGCGTTTCCCGCGCGGAGGACCGTTTTCGCACGCAGCGGAACGGAGGCGGGACGGGAGGGATTTCCCGCCGGTACCAGGGATTTCCTGAGAGCGCAGGCCGCGAAAGTGACCAACAATACCCGTGTCGCCGGCGCTGCCGTTGGCGGCATGAAAAGTGCGCCCCGTTTATCCCACACCCAGGGACGGCCAACCACCTTGAAGCCTTCTCCCAAGTGGAGGGGACCGCACCGCTGCCTTGGGCGCACTTGAACGAACTTCGGACGCCCCCCTGCGAGACGACGCCATGAATCCTCTTTCCGTGCTGCTGGTGGACAACAGCCGCAGCTTCCTCGACCTGCTGGAGCACTATTTCGAGAACAGCCCTCATGTGCGGGTCGTGGGCCGCGCCGTCGGCGGGGCCGAGGCGATCGAGATGCTGGCGAAGGTCGGCGCCGAGGTGGTCCTGATGGACATGACCATGCCGGGCCTGGACGGGCTGGAGACGACGCGGCGCATCCGGCGCCTGCCCCGGCCTCCCCGTGTGGTGCTGATGACCGGCAACGACGGCCCCGAGTACGACCAGGCGGCGCGGCAGGCGGGGGCGGACGCCTGCCTCTGCAAGAGCGACTTCTTCGCCCGTGTCCACGGGGTCATGGACCAGTTGCGGGAGAGGCGTGCCTGCCCGGACGAAGCCTGCGTCCCGGAGCCGCAGCGGGAGCCGAACGCCCCGTTGGAGGAGCATCTCGTCCACGACCTCAACAACCTGCTCACCCGGATCACGGGCTACGCGGAGCTGACCCTGCGTTCGCTGCCGGCGAACCACGCCAGCCAGACCTGGCTGCTGGAGATCGCGGAAGCCGCCCAGGCGGCGTCGGCCCTGCTGCGGCGCCAGCACGAGTTCCCGCCACCTGTTGCCGCGGAGTCGAAGGTCGCCGCCCGCAACGACGAGCCGCAGCGCGGGGGCGAGACCGTCCTGGTGGTCGAGGACGACGACGGGCTGCTGGCGCTGGCGAGCCGCGTCCTGCGGGCGAAAGGCTTCGTCGTGCTGGAAGCGAAGCAGGGACGCGACGCGGTTCGGGTCTGCCGGGAGCACGATGGCACGATCCACCTGGCGCTCATCGACCAGAACCTGACGCATTTGAAGGGGAGCGAGCTGGCCACGCATCTGCAGGCGACGCGGCCCGGCCTGCGAGTGCTGCTGATGTCGGGGAGCGGCGCGGCGCCGACCAACGGGGGCGAGGCCGCCGAGTTCCTGGCCAAGCCCTTCACGCCCACGGGACTGGTCAACAAGGTGCGCGACGTGCTGGACCGGACCCTGGTGCCGTCATTGTGAAACGCAACGCAATTTGGCTGGTCCTGGGCGCCTGCTGGGCAGTCGGCCTGCTGCTCGCCTTCGCCTGGCTGATGTCCAGCAGCGCGGTTTCCGGCCCGGTCGAGGCGACGTCGCCGGCCTGGCCGGCGGACAGTTCGCTGTCGCGGCGCGAAGGCGCGAAGCAGCTGGTGATGGTCGTCCACCCG